>NZ_JACBEZ010000018.1:0-69164 GCF_013391465.1 Acinetobacter sp. SwsAc2
TCAAACGAACAAATAGAGCAGATAGAATTTGCACTCAACCATCGTCCTAGAAAAACACTAGGTTGGCATACACCGAGTGAAGTTATGGCTGGTTTTTATACTGTTGCACTTGCCGCTTGAATCCGCCAAATAAATTATAAAGAGAATCTTTAAATAAAGATAATTGTTTTGCAAATAAATCACTTAGATGCCATACCTATCACATAAATGTGAAAACTTACGTCACATTTTTGCTTAAAAGTGTCATCTTTTAACATTTCTATCACGCAATAAAAAACCCAGCCGAAGCTGGGTTTTTTAGTTTCAATAAACCATGTAAATGATTAACTCATTTTCACCTTATCAAAGCTCAACTGACCATCATGTGCAGTGATCATAATATTGTCTCCAGCCACATAGTAACCCGACAATATTTTTTGCGCTAAGTTGTTTTCAACCTGTTGCTGGATGGCACGTTTCAATGGGCGTGCGCCGTATACAGGGTCAAAACCAGCGTCAATCAATAAGTCAAAGGCTTGATCATCCACCGTTAAGCGCATATCTTTTTCAACCAAACGATCACGTAAACGATCCAATTGAATATCCGCAATACCACGAATTTGCGCCTTTTTGAGTGAATGGAAAACCACTAACTCATCAATACGGTTGATAAACTCTGGACGGAAATGTTGCGTCACGGCATTCATCACCACTGCTCGCACTTCTTCATCCAAAGGATTGTCACCCAACTCACGCACATCACTCGAACCTAAATTCGATGTCATGACGATCACAGTATTTTTAAAGTCAACCACGCGACCTTGCGAATCCGTTAAGCGACCATCATCCAACACTTGGAGCAAGATGTTAAACACATCGGGGTGTGCTTTTTCCACTTCATCGAACAGCACGACACTATACGGTTTACGACGTACAGCTTCGGTTAGCACACCACCTTCTTCATAGCCGACATAACCAGGAGGCGCACCCACCAAACGGCTGACAGAGTGTTTTTCCATAAACTCGGACATGTCGATACGAATCATGGCATCGTCACTATCAAACAAGAAGTTTGCCAGTGCTTTAGTCAACTCTGTTTTACCAACACCAGTTGGGCCCAAGAATAAGAACGAGCCGCTTGGTCGGTTCGGATCAGATAAGCCAGCACGCGAACGACGAACCGCATTGGATACTGCAACCACAGCATCATCCTGCCCGACGACACGGTTATGTAAGAACTCTTCCATATGGAGAAGTTTCTCACGTTCACCTTGCATCATTTTAGCCACTGGAATGCCCGTAGCAGCACTAACGACTTCTGCAATCTCATTGTCAGTGACTTTGTTACGCAGTAGTTTCGGCTCTTCTTTTTCCTCAACGACTTCTTCTTCATTGAGACGTTTTTCCAACTCTGGAATCACACCATACTGAAGACGCGACATTTCACCCAAGTCGTTTTCACGCTGCGCTTTTTGAAGTGCAATACGCGCCTGATCCAATTCGGCTTGGACTTGTTTGGTACCTTCAACTAAGGTTTTTTCAGCTTTCCAAACTTCTTCTAAATCATTGTATTCATGTTGAACTTCACTAATTTGCTTTTCAAGATGTGCGACTTCCGCACGACTACCGACATCTTCATCTTTTTTCACTGCTTCAAGTTGCAGTTTCAATTGAATCAAACGACGCTCAAGTTTATCCAGAGCTTCTGGCTTAGAGTCCAGCTCCATTTTGATACGAGAAGCCGCTTCATCAATCAAATCAATTGCTTTATCAGGCAATTGACGGTCGGTGATATAACGATGCGACATTTTCGCTGCTGCAATAATGGCAGAGTCTAAAATTTTCACACCATGGTGCACTTCGTAACGCTCTTTCAGACCACGTAAAATCGCAATGGTGTCTTCCACACTTGGCTCATCGACCAACACTTTTTGGAAGCGACGCTCTAGCGCAGCATCTTTCTCAATGTACTGACGATATTCATCCAATGTGGTTGCACCAACGCAGCGTAATTCACCACGTGCCAGAGCAGGTTTGAGCATATTGCCTGCATCCATTGCACCATCGCCTTTACCTGCGCCCACCAACGTATGTAATTCATCGATAAACAAAATGACTTCACCATCTTGTTTAGACAAATCTTTCAGTACTGCTTTTAAGCGTTCTTCAAACTCACCGCGGTATTTAGCACCCGCAAGCAAAGAACCCAAATCTAAGGATAAAACACGTTTACCTTGTAGGCTTTCAGGCACTTCGCGGTTAATAATCCGCTGTGCCAAGCCCTCAACAATGGCTGTTTTACCCACCCCTGGTTCACCAATCAACACTGGGTTATTTTTGGTACGACGCGACAAAACTTGAATGGTACGACGAATTTCATCATCACGCCCAATCACAGGATCTAACTTACCTGCCAGTGCACGTTCAGTTAAATCAATGGTGTATTTATTCAGAGAATCACGTTGATCTTCATGATTGTTGCTCATGACTTTCTCATCACCTCGAATTTTTAAAATGACTTTGCGTAAGCTTTCTGCTTGCACGCCCACGCTGTTGAGTAGCGTTTTAGTTGCCCCCACTTCGGCTAAGGCTTGCATCACCCAATCGGTAGACAAAAACTCATCGCCTGCTTTTTGCGCGAAGCTATCTGCCAAATTCAGTGCTTTGACTGCCTCTGAACTTAAGTTGACATCCCCTGTAGGATTCGTCAGTGTTGGTGCATCAGCTAGTGCTTGTTTTAATTTGCTTTGTAAAGCAGGTAAATTGGCACCCGCTTGTTGCAACAAACTCAGATTGGAGGTTTCATCTAACAATGTTGATAAGATATGAATACCTTCAATTGAGGTATGGTCTTTCCCCACTGCAAGTGATTGAGCATCTGAGAGAGCTTGCTGTAAGCGGTTTGTGAATTTTTCAAATCGCATTCTTATTTTCCTCACAACAAATTTCGAACTTGATGGATATATGGGAACAATTGCTCAAAATTCAATTCAAATTTAATTAATTTTTCTACATTTTAACTTATTTTTCATTAGTTTATCTTGATAATAAACTCATAAGACTCGGTTATAAGATGGGCCTTATAAGCCCTATTTTCAAGCGCCAACTCACATTATTTATATTAAAGACCACGACGACCTATCAATAAGTGACAACCAAAATCATTTGATCAATTATTAACCAAACAAGCAACGCATTTTTCTATTTATTCGTGTGATGAATTGTGTCCCAGTTTACGGAATCAAAACAAAAGCGTGAAGCATGAAAAAAGCCGATCACTAGATCAGCCTAAAATGACTTAAAAGTCAGCGTTTAATTTGCTTCAATAATCTCAAAATCATGGGTGATTTCAACCCCACCATCCATCAACATTTTGCTCGCAGAACAGTACTTTTCTGCCGATAATTCCACAGCTTTTGCGACTTGTTTTTCCTTCACCGCATGACCCGTAATCACGAAATGTAAGTGGATTTTTGTGAACACTGCAGGGATGCTATCTGCCCGTTCTGCCTTGAGTTCACAGCGTACATCGGTAATTTCTTGGCGTGATTTTTTCAGTATGGTTACGATGTCAAAAGAGGCACAACCACCCAGTCCTGTCAGGATCAATTCCATTGGTCTTGGACCACGGTTTTCACCCCCATATTCTGGCGATCCATCCATGATAACACTGTGACCACTTTGAGTTTTTGCTTCGAAAGCAACATTCTCTAACCAATGAACAGTTGTTTGCATTGCAAGTACCTAAAAAAAGCTATAGATTGACGAAGTGACTGTACACTAACATAAATTGAGTTGATAAGGAATTTCAGCTCTGACTGTGTGACAAGTTCACCCTAGGTCTGTGCGATCTATATTTTATCCATTTTCGGAACCGTTAGCATGACTTCAAGCTTTTCACAATTAAGCACTGATGCGCTGTCTCCAGGTCAACTCCCCGAGTCAGTCAAAGCATTATTAAAACGCGCATATATTAATCGTTATCCTAAGCGTACCACCATCGTAGATGCAGGCTCAGAATCTAAATCTTTATATTTGATTTTAAAAGGTTCGGTCTCCATTATTCTGCGTGAAGACGATGAACGTGAAATCGTGGTCGCTTATTTAAATGCGGGTGATTTTTTTGGGGAAATGGGTCTATTCGAAGCAAACTCACAACGTACTGCTGAAGTGCGTACCCGTGATGTCTGCGAAATTGCTGAAGTGACTTATGAAAACTTCCATGAACTCAGCAAACAATACCCTGACCTGAGCTATGCAGTATTTGCACAGCTGGTACGCCGTCTAAAAAATACTACTCGTAAAGTGACTGACCTTGCATTCATCGATGTTTCAGGTCGTATTGCACGTTGCCTAATCGACCTATCTTCGCAGCCTGAAGCGATGATTTTACCAAATGGCCGCCAAATTCGTATTATGCGTCAAGAGATTGGACGTATTGTCGGTTGTTCACGTGAAATGGTTGGTCGTGTTTTGAAAACACTCGAAGAGCAAGGCATGATCGAAACTGATGGTAAAGCCATCTTAATTTTTGATGCCTCCTTAGAAGAGTCAAAAGCGAATGCTGATGACGATGAAGACGAAGAATAAGACTTTTCTTCGTAGCTGATACAGCCAAAAGCAAATCTTAGGATTTGCTTTTTTTATGTCTTTAAATCTATTGCTGTTTTCACTAAATCCTGCTTTGACAAAATCATGACAAACTTTGTAAAAATAGTGATTTAACCTACTGGGCATAACTGTGTAACCTAATTCGACCGAAAAAGTGCAGTCCATAAAAGGAAATGTTGAATGCAATTTAAACCCTTAGCCAATACAGGCGTTTTGGTTCCTGAAATTTGTCTCGGCACCATGACCTTTGGTGAGCAAAACACTCAAGCTGAAGCCTTTGAACAACTTGATTATGCTTTAGCGCAAGGCATTAACTTTTGGGACACTGCGGAAATGTACCCTGTTCCTCCAAAACCTGAAACCCAAGGTGCAACCGAAAGTATTATTGGTCAATGGATTGCCCAGCGCGGCGGTCGGGACAAGTTATTTCTAGCCTCTAAAATTGCGGGGCCATCTCAAGGTGGTAGTCATATTCGTGATGGACAGACTCGTTTTAATGCAACCGACATTTCTACTGCCCTAGATGGCAACCTAAAGCGTTTACAGACCGATTATATCGATTTATATCAGCTACACTGGCCACAACGTCCAACCAACTTTTTTGGCAAATTAGGCTATGAAAACAGTGAAGCTCATAACACGCAAACCGTGACCTCTTTGCAAGAAACACTACAAGCACTAGAAGCAGAGATTCAAAAAGGACGTATTCGTTATATTGGCTTATCTAATGAAACACCATGGGGCACCATGAAGTTTCTACAAATTGCAGAACAGCTCGGCCTGTCTAAATTTGTCAGTGTGCAAAATCCATATAGCCTATTGAACCGTACTTATGAAATTGGTATGTCAGAAATTGCGAAATATGAAGGCGTTGGTTTACTCGCCTATTCCCCACTCGCTTTTGGCTATCTCACAGGTAAATTCCGCAATGGTGCACGCCCAGCGAATGCTCGCGTGACGCTTTTCAGCCGTTTTAGTCGTTATAGCAACCCAGAGAGTGAATGGGCTACGGAACAGTATGCACAATTAGCTGAACGGCATGGTTTAACGCCGACACAACTGGCTTTAGCCTTCATCAAGCAGCAATTTTTTGTGACCAGTACGATTATTGGGGCAACCAACTTAGACCAGTTGAAAGAAAATATTCAAGCTTTTGAGATTGATTTATCCGAAGATGTTTTACAGGGTATTCAAGCTATTCATCAGCAACAACCTAATCCTGCGCCATAGATATTTCTTATATTAGCTGTTCAGCTGAAGTACGACTTCACCTGTCACAAATAATTGATGATTTTCAAAATCATCAACTGACAATAAAAAAGGACGCCATGGCGTCCTTTTTTACTCAAAAACAAATTAACGTCTTTGATTATAAACCGCTTGAGCAGCGGCTAAGTTCTTACGCATTGCTTCAATACGTTGGCTATTTGACGGGTGTGTCGACAGGAATGAAGAACCGCCTGCTCCATCAAGCTTATTCATTTTTTCCCACAGACTAATTGCGGCTTGAGGGTTATAGCCTGCTTTAGCCATCAACATTAAGCCGCCTTGGTCTGCACGACTTTCTAGGCTACGTGAGTAAGGCAAACCAATACCAATTTGACTACCTAGCTGCGCTGCTGCTGAACCCGTTTGACCTACACCTGCTGCACTTAAACCAATGCCCAATGCCAAATCCGTTAATGCCTGCGCACCAACCTTACTCTTCGAGTGCTCTTCTAAAGCATGCACCATCTCATGTCCCATCACCGCTGCAATTTCAGCATCCGTTAGGTTCAATTTATCGACAATACCTGTGTAGAACACCACCTTACCACCAGGTGCAACATAGGCGTTGACCTGATTTGACTTAAGTACCGCCAACTGCCAGTCAAATTTCGTTCCAGTTTGGTTCATTTGATCGGCATATGGCTTCAAGCGATTGAATACACCATAAATACGCTTATAGGTCGTAGATGAGGTATCTAAGGTCTTTGTGCTTCGCGCTTCATTCACTGTTTTGTTGAAGCCTTGGGTTGCTGCTGCATTTAATGTTGCAGTGTCTGCACCTGCCACTTCCGCAAAAGTTGCACAACCTGAAATGGTAACCACACTTGCTGCACACAAACTCATTAATATTTTATTTTTCATTATTGCTTAACTCCATCCATCTCAAAGCATTTTACATAATGTGCTGAATTATATTGAATAGATTTAAAGTGTTAAATATCATCACCGCGTTTTATCATAGCAATTATGTAAAAATATCTTCACAATTAAGTACAATAAGCCAAATTTCAGCGGTAAAGCCTTATCTACACGCCACCTTAAACCTACTTACATAAACTGAATTAAAAGCCAATAAACCAAACACAGGATATTTAAACCCAAATACAGGTGGCTTAAGGGTTCAATTTTTTCCTCAAGGGTCGCACTTTTACGCTTTGCAAACAGAAATGCATTTTGGAGCAGAATGATTGGCACCAAGATACAAGCAATAATCACAGACAATCCAATGAGCGCACTATAAATCACGTCTGGATCGGTGGTTTGCCCTTGAATAATCATCATCGCGATTGTTGGTGCACCACCCATAGCAAAAAGTAGTGAGTAAAAAATAGTTCCCGCGATATTCTTTTGCATCCTGCCTGCTCATCTGTTTATTGTGCATTTTATTCTAACAAGCACTTATACACTATGTCGTGCTTATTCATGCAACTTTAGTCGGGAAAATCATTCCATCTCAGCAGCTTAAATCAATATCTGTCAAGCGCATGTACAGATGTACCACACAAATAAAAAAACCCTGTACGAGACAGGGTTTTTATTCAATGCCTTATCGCTTAAGCGTCAAATGGATGACGTAAAACAATCGTTTCTTCACGGTCTGGACCTGTAGAAATGATATCGATTGGGCATTCGATTAATTGTTCAATGCGTTTTACATAGTTGATAGCTGCTTGTGGCAATTGATCCATTGATTTCGCACCAAAGGTAGACTCAGACCAACCTGGCATTGTTTCGTAAATTGGTTTTAAAGTTTCAAATGCAAGCGCATCAGAAGAACCAACACAACCAGAATCTGCTGCTTCGTAACCTACACAGATTTTCACTTCTTCTAAACCATCAAGAACGTCAAGTTTAGTTAAGCAAATACCTGAAAGTGAGTTTACGTCTACAGAACGACGAAGGATTTCAGCATCGAACCAACCACAACGACGTTGACGACCCGTAGAAGCGCCAAATTCAGAACCTACAGTCCCTAAGTGCTTACCAATCGCATCACCTACGTCATTTGCAGCGTCATAAACCAACTCAGTTGGGAACGGACCCGCACCTACACGCGTAGTATACGCTTTGGTAATACCCAATACATAATCAAGATGTAATGGACCCAAACCAGAACCTGAGCTTACGCCACCAGCAGTTGTGTTTGAAGACGTTACATACGGATATGTACCATGGTCAACATCTAGAAGTGAACCTTGAGCACCTTCAAACATGATGTTGTCACCGTTTTTACGGTAATTATGCAGCTCTGTAGTGACATCAATCACAAGTGGTGCAACCACTTCACGCCATTGATCACACAGCGCAAGTACATCTTCTAATTTAACTGCTTCTACGCCGTAGAATTGTGTTAATTGGAAGTTATGGTACTCAAGAAGTTCAGTTAACTGAGCTTTAAGATGCTCGCCACCACGAACCAAGTCTGCAACACGAATTGCACGGCGTGCAACTTTGTCTTCATACGCAGGGCCAATACCACGACCAGTGGTACCAATTTTCGCATTACCGCGTTTGATTTCACGCGCTTGGTCAAGTGCAATATGGTTTGGCAAAATCAGTGGACAGTTCGGAGAAATACGTAGACGCTCTTTAACTGGCACGCCTTCTTTTTCAAGAATGTCCATCTCTTTGATGAGCGCTTCAGGAGAAAGCACTACACCATTACCAATTAAGCACAGTACGTTTTCACGTAAAATACCAGATGGAATGAGGTGTAATACAGTTTTCTTACCACCAACGACAAGTGTATGACCTGCGTTATGTCCGCCTTGATAACGAACGACCGCAGCCGCTTGATCTGTGAGCAGGTCGACGATTTTACCTTTACCTTCGTCGCCCCATTGGGTACCGAGTACCACAACATTCTTGCCCATAATAGCCTCATTGCATCATGCTGTTAAAATTGAAGAACTTCTCAGGTTTTAGCTTACCTGAAGAAGTGATTAAATCTGTTCTACAGTCCATTGACCTGCAACATTCACCAACTGGTGCGTTGCATATGGAAGCGTAGTTAAATCATCCTGCCCCAAAAGTTGAATCACGCTCATGCCTTGAGCACGCGTGTGTTCAATCGCTTGGATCAAATCTGTTTGAGTACCTTTGGGTGCAACCACAAGACTGTTTTGCTGAAAACGACCTGCACTAAGTGCATATAAGTCACAACTAAAGCCCGTTGCTGGACGCGCACGCCCAAAGTGCTCACCAATTCCGTCATAACGTCCACCTTGTGCCAATGGCGCAGCACGGTTTGGTGCATAAACGGCATACATTAAGCCCGTATGGTAGTGATACGAACGTAGCTCAACCACATCAATACCCATCTGAAGATTTGGCCAACGTACTTGAATCTCAGATTGAGTGGTTTTTAATGCATCAAAAGCTTGCTTAAATTCAGCATCGGCAATGACTTCTGCACTTAAATGTGTTTGCAAGGCAGCTAAGTCACTTGCATAACGACCTAGAGTATAAAAGTCAGCACCAAAGTTTAAATCTTGAGTAAATTCAGCCAATTCTGGCAGAGCTTTACGTTGGTATAAATCAGATAGTTGACGTTCAGTCGCTTTGTTTAAACCTGCAACTTTCACCATACTACGGAATAAGCCCACATGGCCTAAATCCAAATGGATACCGTCTGCAAAACCTGTTTTTTCAAGCAGGCTGATCATCACATCGATCAGCTCAACATCGGCATCGATGCTGTCTGAACCGAATAGCTCAGCACCTAACTGCAAAGGTGTACGCGTAGTATTAAAGCCCTGTGGTTTGGTATGCAGAACTGTTCCTGCATAGCAATAGCGAGCAACGCCTTCCACTGGATGTACATGCGCATCAATACGAGCCACTTGTGGTGTCATATCGGCACGTACACCAAGCAAACGACCAGAAAGCTGATCAATCACTTTAAAAGTGGCTAAGTCTAAATCTTGATTCGATTCTGAAAGAGAAGATAACGATTCGATGTATTCAATGAATGGCGTGTACACCAACTGATAACCTCGAGTTGCGAGGAAATCTAATGCTTGACGACGCAAAGTTTCAATCACTTGCGCCTGTTCTGGTAGTACATCAGCTACACCATCAGGTAATAACCATGTCTCTGAAATGGGCATGTTGTAAACCTAAAATCTTGTCTGCGCGGAACGAATCCGCATAAAAAAATCGGGGCACACCCGATTTCTCTTAGTCTATCACGATACAATGTGCTATGCATTAGACAATTTCGGAAAATTTAATTTATCGTTTCGATGTCATCGTTAACAAGTTTATACATTCTGACCGATTTTGAGCGAGCCATTCAAAACATGTCTTTAGACAATGCCCAAGTATCATAATCAATAATATTAACTCATCCTAGTGCTCCGCACAGATTGGAAAAATTCATATAAGACTTTGTTTTATATTTTATTTCCAATTATATCGACACTTGCACAAAAGGCACATTCTTTTATACTTCAGCTCAATTTGACAGCAAGAATAAATACAACGGCGCTATACAGATAGCACTTTTAATCACATATTTTTTACTTGGGGAAAATTCGATGGAAATGCACAGCAACTTATATTACAAGCATGCAGATGCTCAAATCATGTCAAAGTTAGACCGATTATTTCAAGAACATCGCGGCGATGCGAGTCAATTTTCAGCTTTAGTCTGTGACATCAATCCAGAACATGGTGCTGAACTGGCCAAAGATATTTTAAATACCGTCGATAATATCGAGTTTGACTTAGGTCCTGAATCACTATACTCCCTCGCGGGTTATTCCATCGCACACTTTGTCCATGGTTCATCAGGTGATGAGTTCATGGAAGCGATTTTGTTCTTCCTGAAAGCATTGCTTCCAGACATCCATGCGCAAGCATGGGGTTGCGGTGATGATGATCCTTGGGAGTTTTGGTTCAAATTTGAAGGTGATGAACTGATTCGTGAAGATGATGAACCTCTAAATGACCCTGAAGAAGATGAAGAAATTAAAGCCAGTATTTACGCATGGTGGCACGCAGATCTGCCTAAAGAAATTAAAGAAGGCTTTTTAAACGAAGAGTCATAACACCCTAAGTAGCATGACTAGAGTACAAGTCCTATCACTTTGAGTCATGCTGTCACATTCACGGGCAATTTCGCTATCAACTTTTGAGCTACCAAATCGGCAATTCTGTGGTTTGTTTGATATTTTGTAATGGAATTTCTGTTTTAATACTTTGTATATTGGGGATTTTATTCAAGCGATGGATTTGAAACTGTCGATAGGCGTCTAAGTCTGCAACCACAATACGTAAAAAGAAATCACAATCCCCTGCCATTAAATGACACTCGACCACTTCAGGAACTTCACGAATCGATTCAACAAATTGGTTCACCGTTTGCGGATCCTGACTTTTTAGCCAAATGCGTGCAAAAACGGTCAATCGCAGATTCACCTTAGCTGGATCAACCAAAGCCACATAAGCCCGAATAATCCCGTCTTCTTCTAGTTGTTTTACTCGTCTTAAACACGGTGAGGCAGACAGTCCGATACGCTGAGCCAACTCATTATTTTGAAGTTTTCCATCAACTTGTAGTACTTGTAATATACGTTTATCTGTTTGATCCATAAATTCCATCCTTAAAGCATAATTTTGCTCACATTTAAGTAATCACAGCATATTATTCCAAACATACTCTATATTAAGCTAAATAAAGCAAAAAATATCTTCGGAAAAAGCCTAAACTTATTCACCTACTGCACCAAAACCTAGCACGCATAGGCGATTTAAAATGTTCTCCCTTAGAAATACGACTCAAGAACTCAATGACTCCACAGACTACGTCGAGTTTAAACGTGGTATTAAAACATCTATCCCCATGCTGCTGGGCATTATTCCTTTTGCTTTGGTCTTAGGAACACAAGCCAGTCAAAAAGGCTTTAGCCATTTAGAAGTTCCATTATTTACTGGTCTAAACTTTGCGGGCGGTTCCGAGTTTGCTGTGCTGGAGGTCTGGACCAATCCACCAAATTTTCTCGTTTTAATTTTCATTACTTTTTTAGTCAATAGCCGTCACTTACTCATGGGTGCAAGTCTCGTGCCCTATTTACGCCATTTGCCGAATCGACAGGTTTTCCCTGCCCTGTTTTTCATGTGTGATGAAAGTTGGGCCGCAGCGCTTGCCGATGCAGAAAAGAAGAAAAGATTTGGGTTACAACAGGCCTTTAACATGTCCTACTACGCAGGCATCTGTTTTGCTCTGTACTTGATGTGGGTCAGTTTTACCAGCTTAGGTGCCATTCTTGGTCCTTTGCTAGGCGATGTTCACCGTTATGGATTTGATATGGCCTTTGCTGCAGTATTTTTGGTTTTACTGCGTGGTATGTGGAAAGGATTCAGTTCGGCACGCCCTTGGCTCGTCAGTCTCATCAGTGCGGCCATTGCTTATTTATATTTACCGACGGGTTGGTATGTACCTATTGGTGCAATCTGTGGCATCGCCTCTGCCTTCTTATTTATTCAGGAGGATGAGCTATGATCCACAGCACTACACTTGTCGCAATTTTATTAGTCGCAGCAACCACTTATCTGACGCGTATATTGGGCTATGTTTTGCTGAAAAATAAAACTTTAAGCAACAAACAACGAAAAATTTTGGAAGTTGTTCCAGGCTGCGTACTTATTTCAGTAATTGCACCTTATTTTGTCAAAGACAATGTCGCAGACCTACTCGCCATTGCCATCACTTTAATTGCAGCTTCACGCTTTTCACTCTTACCAACCGTTGTGATTAGTATGCTGAGCGCAGCATTATTACGTACCGTGCTCATTTAAACTTAATTTTTAGCGTCCAGGCTGTACAGCTTTAGCGAGAATATTCACCAATTCAGCGTTTTGTAGCTCAACTTTTTGTAACTTAGACGTGGTCTGCTCGATCACTTCCTGTTGCACATGCATCTTTTTTGCAAGATCTTGCATAATTTCCAAGGTCTTTTTTAAATTTTCTTCAAGATGATGTACTTTTTCTTGCAGTTGATTTTGCTCTACGCTTGGATCGGTTTTATCTGCCTGATTTTTAAATTGAAACCAAATTAAAAATACGACAGCGACCGCCAACAGCAAAATAAATCCCCAAATTAAGATCAACATAAGCACCACTCTACATTATTTTCGTTTATGAATTCATGATAACCACAAGTCTGTATTCGGTCTATGCCTATCATCTTGTTTTCAGAGTAAAAGATGCCTAAAAATAAAGATCTTTAGGTGGTTGACGCACTAAAAGATTCACACAAATCTAATAAGCGGTTTGCATAGCCCCATTCATTGTCATACCACGCAAAGACTTTGGCTTGATGCCCCACCACCATGGTTTGCGTTAAATCAACAATGAGTGAATAGGGTGAATGGTTAAAATCCGAAGACACCAAAGGTTCATCCGTCACATCCATAATTTCACGGTAGTCTGACTTCGCCGCCTGAATCAGCACTTCATTAATTTTATGGTCGGTAATCGGAGTTTGTGAAATAAAAGTTAAATCAATCGCCGCCACATTAATCGTTGGCACACGAATCGAATAACCATCGATACGATCGGCCATTTTCGGCATGACTTGTTTTAAAGCACCGAGGGCTGACGATGTGGTGGGAATAATATTTTGACCTGAAGCACGAGCACGTCTTAAATCACGATGCGCATGATCCAATACAGACTGATCGGCAGTCACTGCATGAATTTCGGTCATGAGCGCAGTATCAATTCCAAAAGCATCATCAATGATTTTAACTAAAGGCACTAAGGCCTGCGTGGTACATGACACGCTAGAAATGATTTGGTCACTGGCTTTGACCTCATGGTGATTCACCCCATACACAATGGCTGCATCAACTGAGTCAAAAGGTGCCGCACCAATAATCACGCGCTTTGCACCTGAGCTGATATGCCCTGTTGCCGCTTCACGCGAGCGAAATAAACCTGTGCACTCTAGAACCACGTCTACATGGAGACTTGCCCAAGGCAAATCTTGCGGGTTTTCCTGACGTAAGACTTCAACTTTAAGTTGTGCTTGATTATTTGATAAATGCAGATAAATACGTTCATTTTCATAACTTAAATCGACTTTTCCGGGAAAGCGCCCATGCGTGGTGTCATATTTAAATAAATGCAATAAGGTTTCTACATCTGCTACATCATTTACCGCGACGATTTCAAACTGAAAGTTCTTTGGATTTTCAAACCAAGCGCGAAGTACATTACGTCCGATTCGACCAAATCCATTTATCGCCACTCGTTGCATGACTTGCCCTTATGTATAAAATGATGAAAGATAAAGCAGGCTTATATTAATGGATTTATACAGATTTGGTTAAGCTTTCTTTTTCTATCATCCATCAGTGAAGATGATGAATATGAAGCCTTAAGTGATAAATTGACCGACCTGACCACCTCGCACTAATCAACTCATTTCCATGAAATGATATAAATATCCAACAATAACAAGCAAAATCTTAGAACTATCGAATACATAGAAATGTCATCAATTCGCCTTAAAGTGATTGGTGCAACATCCTTTTTCCGTTATAATTTGGCGTTTTAAAATTTTTAAGCCAGTATCTGAAGTCAGCGTATTTAGAATAAGACTTTCTTCAGCTACTATTAGCCAAATCGAAATTATGGAGTGACTTGGTTGTGAGTACTCGTTTTATGACATCAGCTGAAATTCGCGAAGCTTTTTTAAGCTACTTTGAATCGCAAGGGCATACACGTGTCGCGTCGAGTTCTCTAGTTCCCGCCAACGACCCTACTTTGTTGTTTACCAACGCGGGTATGAACCAATTTAAAGATTGTTTCTTAGGCCTAGAAAAACGTGATTATGTACGTGCAGTGTCTTCACAAAAATGTGTCCGCGCAGGTGGTAAACACAACGACTTAGACAATGTCGGTTATACCGCACGTCACCATACCTTCTTTGAAATGTTAGGTAACTTCTCATTTGGCGACTACTTCAAACGTGATGCGATCAAATTTGCATGGGATTTCCTCACTGGCGAAGCTTGGTTAGCACTGCCTAAAGACAAACTCTACGCAACGGTTTACCACACTGACGACGAAGCATTTGACATCTGGAACAAAGAAATTGGTTTAGATGCTAGCCGTATTATTCGTATTGGCGACAACAAAGGTGGTCAATACGCATCAGATAACTTCTGGGCAATGGGTGATACAGGTCCATGTGGTCCATGTTCTGAAATCTTCTTTGACCATGGCGACCATATTTGGGGTGGCTTACCGGGCACACCTGAAGAAGATGGCGACCGTTTCATTGAAATCTGGAACAACGTTTTCATGCAGTTTAACCGAACTGCAGACGGCGTATTACACCCTCTTCCGGCGCCTTCTGTTGATACAGGTATGGGCTTAGAGCGTATTTCTGCTGTTTTACAACACGTTAACTCAAACTACGAAATTGACCTGTTCCAACACTTACTCAAAGCAGCCGCTGAAATTATTGGTTTAGATACCGCTGCACTTGAAGCAGAAGCTAGCGAAAAAGGTACACCAGTTCAATATCCTGCATCACTTAAAGTGGTTGCGGATCACGCACGTTCATGTTCATTCCTAATTGCTGATGGTGTAAACCCATCAAATGAAGGCCGTGGCTATGTACTGCGCCGTATTATCCGTCGTGCAGTTCGTCATGGTAACAAACTGGGTGCAACAGGCTCATTCTTCTATAAAATGTTGCAACCTTTAATTGAAGTGATGGGTCAAGCTTACCCAGAACTTGAAGCACAGAAAGTACGTATTGAAGCGCAACTGCTGAAAGAAGAAGAACAATTTGCTAAAACTCTAGAGCAAGGTTTGAAATTGCTTGAAGGTGAATTGGCTCAACTGAAAGGTTCTGTGATTCCAGGTGAAGTGGTGTTTAAACTGTATGATACTTACGGTTTCCCAACTGACCTGACTGCTGACATCGCACGTGAACGTGATTTAACCATTGATGAAGCTGGCTTTGAAGTTGAAATGGCTGCGCAACGTCAACGTGCACGTGATGCAGGTAAATTCGCAATTGACTACAACTCTGTTGTTAAAGTTGAAGGCGAAACTCAGTTTGACGGCTATGATGCAACGGTTGGCGAAGGTCAAATTATCGCGATCTATAAAGATGGCGAACAAGTTGATGAAGTCGTTGAAGGTGACGAAGCCCTCATCGTACTGAACCAAACCCCGTTCTATGCAGAAAGCGGTGGTCAAATTGGTGACACGGGTATTTTCAAAAATGACACAGGTATTTTTGAAGTTCAAGACACCAAAAAATCTGGCGGCGCATTTGTACACCAAGGCATCGTGACCATGGGCAACCTAAAAGCTGCTCAAGCTGTAGAAGCCATTGTTAAAGCAAATTTGCGTGATGCAACTGCGCGCAACCACTCTGCAACTCACCTTCTGCATGCAGCGCTTCGCCAAGTATTGGGTACGCATGTACAGCAAAAAGGTTCTTTGGTTGCAAGTGAATTGCTTCGTTTTGACTTTGCGAATGATCAACCTGTTTCATTTGAACAAATTCAAGAAATCGAACGTATTGTCAATGCTGAAGTGATTGCTAACACTGCTGTTTCAACTGAACTTTTAGACATCGATGCTGCCAAAGAAAAAGGCGCAATGATGCTGTTTGGTGAAAAATACGGTGATGAAGTACGTGTACTTTCAATGGGTTCAATCATTGAGGAGAAAAACTTCTCTATCGAACTTTGCGGCGGTATTCACGTTAAACGTACTGGCGATATCGGCTTGTTCAAGATCACTTCTGAAGGCGGTGTAGCTGCTGGCGTTCGCCGTATTGAAGCGGTTACTGGCACAAAAGCAGTTGAAGCAGCACAAAAAGCGGATCGCGACATTCACGCAATCAATGATTTGCTGAAAGCGCAAAAAGATCAAACTTTAGAAAAAGTGGAATCTTTAGCTTCAACAGCATCTAGCCTGCAAAAGCAAATTGAACAATTGAACCAAAAATTGGCTAGCTTCCAAGCAGCTGAGTTATTAAGTCAAGTTCAAGAGATTGCTGGCCGCAAAACATTGATTACCACTGTTCATGGTGTGGATGCTAAATCACTTCGCAACCTGCACGACGGTGTTAAATCTAAGTTAGACAATGCTGTGATTGTGATTGCTGCTGTAGATGCCGACAAAGTAAGCTTAATTGCTTCTGTAGCAAAAGAGTTTACTGGCGCGGTAAAAGCTGGCGACATCATCAAGCACTTAGGTCAAGAGCTTGGCGGTAAAGGCGGCGGCAAGCCGGACATGGCTCAAGGCGGCGCACCTTACAGTGACAAACTTGCATCTGTAATGACCAGCCTGACTGCATGGCTTGAAAAATAAGGCCAAAAACCTTACAGCGGAAACCCATAAAATGATGGGTTTCCGCCCTATTCTTCTCTGCTTAAATTTCTGCTGTAAATGTATACAAAATGCACAGTTATCTTAAGCAAATATTGAATGCGCCAAGGCGCTGAAATACACAGATTTTCCACTCTATAAACAGATGGCAAATCACAAGAAAGAGTCTGGTCCTGATATCTTCAAGATTAGACACAAAGTATCCCATTAAATTGCATTAACTGATTGCAATTTAGGAGCTGCGTGGTATTTTGGGGCTGCTCAGCGCAGTTGGCTTCAAATATATGTAAGTGCTTTAAGTCTTTAGACTTATTTACTTGGTAAGGATAGTTATGGCATTAATCGTTCAAAAATATGGCGGTACCTCTATGGGTACTCCAGAGCGCATTTTAAATGTTGCTCGTCGTGTAAAGCGTTGGCATGACCACGGCCACAAGGTTGTAGTGGTTGTATCAGCAATGAGTGGCGAAACCAATCGTCTACTTGCTTTAGCGAAAGCCATTACCGAAACCCCTGACCCACGAGAATTAGACCAAATGGTTTCTACGGGTGAACAGGTAACGATTTCAATGTTAGCAATGGCGCTCAATTCTATTGGCGTTGAAGCTAAGTCACTTACGGGTCGCCAAGTCGGGATCAAAACGGACAATGCGTTTACCAAAGCACGTATCGAGTCGATTGATACCGATACCATGACTGCGCATTTAGATGCTGGTCGTGTGATTGTGGTTGCTGGTTTCCAAGGCTTTGATGCCGATGGTAACACCACCACGCTCGGCCGTGGCGGTTCAGATACTTCGGGTGTAGCACTTGCTGCGGCATTAAAAGCAGATGAATGCCAAATCTATACAGATGTAGATGGCGTTTATACGACTGACCCACGTGTTGCACCAAAAGCGAAAAAAGTAGACCGTATTTCATTTGAAGAAATGCTGGAAATGGCATCACTTGGTTCAAAAGTTCTACAAATTCGTTCAGTTGAATTTGCAGGAAAATACCAAGTGCCTTTACGCGTATTATCAAGTTTTGATAATGACGATGATGGCGCATTCGACGAAGAATTTAAAAAGAACGTCGGAACACTAATCACCACTGAGGCGGAAGACAACATGGAACAACCAATTATCTCTGGTATCGCATTTAACCGTGACGAAGCTAAACTTACGATTCTAGGTGTTCCTGATGAACCAGGCATTGCATCTAAAATTTTATCGCCAATTGGTAATGCCAACATTGAAGTGGATATGATCATCCAAAATGTTGAAGAAGATGGTACAACTGACTTCACTTTCACGGTAAACCGTGGCGAACTTGCAAAAGCAACAAAAATTCTTCAAGAAACCGCTCAAGCCATTGGTGCGCGCGAAGTTGCTACACGTGATGACATTGTTAAAGTCTCAATCGTAGGTGTGGGT
Source organism: Acinetobacter sp. SwsAc2 (assembly GCF_013391465.1). Lineage (NCBI taxonomy): Bacteria > Pseudomonadati > Pseudomonadota > Gammaproteobacteria > Moraxellales > Moraxellaceae > Acinetobacter > Acinetobacter sp. SwsAc2. The sequence goes on from NZ_JACBEZ010000018.1 coordinate 18,640, forward strand.
ATGCGCTCACATGCAGGTGTTGCAAGTAAAATGTTTACTGCCTTGGCTGATGAAGGCATCAACATTTTGATGATCTCAACTTCAGAAATCAAAATTTCTGTGATTATTGAAGAAAACTACCTAGAACTTGCTGTACGTTCTCTACACACTGCTTTCGGTTTAGACCGTGAACATGGTGAATCAAGCGCACGTGCTTAAGCAATCTTGCGAAAAACTTGTCATTGTCTGACAGTTTTTGCAAAAGACTACAAAAATCAGGAGCCACTATAGTTTTTTCTATAGTGGCTCTGTTATATTAAGCCCGAGGCTTTCTTAAATTTAGATGAATGTTATACCTAATGTCACTAGATATCTAAAAATTCAAGTGTCATGCGGTTGTATTAAACATTTGTTTAAATTTTTTTAAATACAAAAAATTATGTATTTTACTTTAGTACAACTGCAGGTTTAGCGTTTTGCAAGGAGATAAACATGCTGATTTTGACCCGACGCGTCGGTGAAACATTAATGATTGGGGATCAAGTAAGTGTTACTGTACTTGGTGTCAAAGGCAACCAAGTTCGTATTGGTGTCAATGCTCCCAAAGAAGTATCTGTACATCGTGAAGAGATTTATCAACGCATTCAGCATGAACGTGCAATGCATGAACATCTTCAACATCTTGATCAGGACTACCAGCCTGCATTTGAAGATGAAGGTGCACAGCAGAATAATTTCAATCGTTAAGATTGAAACATTCAGATATAAAGCGGCCCGATTGGCCGCTTTAAATTTTTATACAGTCTCTTTTTGCTCAAGCGCCTCGAGCACTTTCTTTACAGGCCCAAAACTACGACGATGCTCGTCGATGATCCCATATTCAGCAATCGCTTCAAAATGCGCTTTGGTTGGATAACCTTTGTGTTTGGCAAAACCAAACTGAGGATATTTTCGATCCATCTCAATCATTTGATGGTCACGTGTCACTTTGGCCAAAATACTCGCCGCTGAGATTTCAGCATGTAAAGCATCTCCCCCCACAATTGCCTCACAGCTCATACTCAAGCCTTGTGGAATTTTATTACCATCGACCAAGACATGTTCAGGCTGTATTGCAAGCTGTTCAACCGCACGGCGCATCGCAAGTAAAGATGCTTGTAGAATATTGATCTCATCAATTTCAGCAGCACTCGCCTCAGCAATGGCCCATGCTAATGCTTTTTCCTGAATTTCGACAAAAAGTTTTTCACGTTTTTTTTCAGTCAATTTTTTGGAATCATTCAACCCTTGTATTGGGTTATTCGGGTCTAAAATTACCGCAGCAGCGACCACTGAACCCACCAAAGGGCCGCGCCCTGCCTCATCTGCACCTGCAATTTGCATTTTCTACTCTCATAAAAAATGACTGATCAACAGCCATTTTAAAAACTTAACAATTTATTCGGCTTAGTTTAGCATTTCAGAGGCGCATGTGGCTGTTGTTTTTGTTGCCGCTAAAGCGCTATAGGTTGCCTTTGCTTTGGGATCAATAGCAGCCAAAGCCAACTGCTCTTTAGATAACACCTTCGGCGAATTATCCCCTACACAATTACAAACTTCGCGTTTTTTCTTCTGCCTTTGGTCTTCAGATAACAGTTTACTACCCACAATCCATGTCGGATTAGTTTCGATTTCATCCATACACTTTGCATGTGACGCCATTTTAATGGCCGAGATTCAATCATCATCTGAGCCAGACAAAGGATTCGACGCACAGGCAGAAAGCATAAGCGATCCAAGCAAAGAAAGTATTAACTTATCATTTTTCATACAGACACACCCTTTGTTGTAAAAGAAATTAGGCTTCAATTGTTGTTATTCAGATTAATATAAAAGATAAATGCCAAAAAGTACAAAAAAACTGCAAAGAAGCGAGGCATACCCCCGCTGCTTTGATGTATTAGAACTTAGTTAACCACTTCAGCCACACATGCATTGATGGTTTTGGTTACTGCATTGCTAATAATAGTTGTACGCGCTGCAGGATCAATAGCCGCTGTTGCCACGTCGACAGCCGTAATATTTTGTGGGGCTTTCTCACTGACACAACCACAAATTTCGGTTTGAATTTCGGTTTTTTGGTCAGCCGTCATAAATTTGGTTGCTGTTTTCCATGCTGGTAGATTATTCAACTCAGTCGTACATTTTGCATTAATGGCAATTTTAAGCGCTGCTGTACCTAGTTGTTGCGTGGTGGTCGTCGTATTGGTCGTTGCCATATCAGTCGTTGTACAAGCCGAAAGGATCAAAGCCAAAGGAGCAAGCACTGCAATCATTTTTTTCACGGAGTTATCCATTTATAACAGTTAAAGTGCGCGTATTTTGCCGAAACTTTACTGTTTACGGAAACACTATTTCCATGCCATTTTAATATCTTTCGCTTATTGCACAGTTTTAAATCAGTCATGCACCATTGGTCTGTGCAGCGTTGCAGAATATCAACGCTATGTTGCATCTACTACATTTTTGACCTATCTATAGTTCTATAAAATAGCGCAACATAAAAATGGATGTGAATCTAATGAACTCGGCAAATACCCATTACACGCGTACTGCTCAAATTCTGCATTGGCTCATGGCAATTATCTTTATTGCTGCTTGGCTGATTGGTTTTTATAGCGGAAACTTCCTCAGCTATGATGCTGACGGTAGCTTTAAAGGGGATGTCATTACCTTACATAAGAACATTGCAACCACGATTATTTTTCTGGTGGTGATTCGTATCTTTTGGCGCTATACCCACCCTGCACCCAAACTTCCAGACAGTATGTCACCGTTCATGCAAAAAATGGCACACCTCGGTCATTTGGCTTTATATTTCATTTTGTTGGCTTTGCCAATTACTGGCTGTTTATTTAGCTGGAGTGCTGGGCACCCTGCGCCTGTATTGTACCTTTTTGAAATTCCCCGTTTAGTACAAGACAACCCTGAATTACTCGCAATCGTAAAACCTTTACATATCTGGATTTCATGGGCTGCAGGATTGCTGTTAGTGGGTCATATTGCAGCAGCACTGAAACACCACTTTATTGATAAAGATAATGTGTTAAATAGCATGACCAAACAAGCAAAGTAAGACCAAGTTGAATTAGCCTAAAAGCATCAATCTGTTGCTTTTAGGACTTCATCCACCACACATCCTTTCAGCGTATTCAACACACCCTGTTGGACCACCTGTTTTTTGACTTGTTCATCAACCACTGCGCGCAACAAAGTTATTGCTGGAATATCGTTTAACGCATTTTCACCCACGCAACCACAGATTTGCGTTTGGAGCTGATTCTTTTTCTCTTCACCAAGCAATGCTGTACTGACTTTCCACAGCCTTGTCGCTTCAAGCTCGACACCGCACTGATACACCACCACTGGCTTTAGTAGTTTTTGCGTTAACCCAATATCCGTTTTGAGCAAATAAACTGCAAAGAGCACAAAAATAACCACAAGCAATGCAATGATTTTTTTCATATCGACCTCACATAAAAAAGACAGAGCGAACTCTGTCTTTAAAAGGACATTAGATTAAGCAATGGCTACAATTTCAGCCGCCCATTTTTGCTTCTCTTCTGCCGAAATAAACGACGCTTCAAAAGAGTTCAACGCCAATTGTTTTAGCTCAGCTGCTGTTAAGTCTAACGCATCTGTAATGGCAATAAAGTTATCATTCATATAACCACCAAAGTACGATGGATCGTCTGAATTTACTGTTACTTGCACACCTTGTTGCAACAAACGGCGGATATTGTGCTGTGCCATATCGTCAACGACACATAACTTTAAGTTACTGAGCGGACAAACGGTCAGTGGCATTTTCTCTGCGATCAAACGCTGCATTAATACAGGATCTTCTTCAGAACGCACACCGTGGTCAATACGATTCACTTTAAGCAAATCTAAAGCTTCCCACACATATTCTGCTGGACCTTCTTCACCCGCATGCGCAACCACTAAAAAGCCTGCTTCACGCGCTTTAGCAAAGACACGTTCAAACTTTGAAGGAGGATGCCCAACTTCGCTTGAGTCCAAGCCTACACCAATGATTTGATCTTTATACGGCAATGCCTGTGCTAAAGTTTCAAGGGCTGCTTCTTCACTTAAATGACGCAAGAAACACATAATCAAATGCGAACTAATGCCAAATTTTGCCTTGGCATCATCACATGCGCGTTGCAGACCATTAATCACTGTTTCAAAAGCAATACCGCGGTCAGTATGCGTTTGTGGATCAAAGAACATTTCGGTATGCACTACACGATCTTCGGCACATTTTTCAAAGTATGCCCAAGCCAAGTCATAAAAGTCTTGCTCATGAATCAGTACATTTGCACCTGCATAATAAATGTCTAAAAATGATTGCAGATTGTGAAAATTATAAGCCTGTTTCACTTCTTCAACCGACATATAAGGAATGTCTATTTGATTACGCTGTGCGATTGCAAACATGAGTTCTGGCTCAAATGTCCCTTCAATATGCACATGCAATTCAGCTTTTGGTAAAGCACGAATGAGCTCCAATTGACTCATATCTTTTCCTCTTTAAAAATAAAAAAGGGCGTAAACTGAGTTTACACCCTTATCACTATTTGATGAATTAGCCACCAAATAACGCGAATTTTAATGCCCAAAGCACAGCCACGATCCACACCATGTAAGGTACAGTCGCCGCTTTACCGGTGAACAATTTAACCAATGCATAGCTAATAAAGCCCATCGCAATACCATCTGCAATTGAGTAGGTAAATGGCATAAATACAATGGTTAAGAACGCAGGTACAGCTTCAGTAATATCATCCCAATCAATATGGGTAATCCCCTGAATCATCAACACACCAACAAATAACAATGCTGGAGCTGTTGCAAAACCAGGTACAGATTGAGCTAGAGGTGCTAAAAACAAACATAAGATAAATAACACACCGACCACAACTGCGGTTAAACCTGTACGGCCACCAGCAGCAACACCCGCAGACGACTCAATATATGGTGTCGTCGAAGATGTACCTAATGCTGCACCAGCAACAATTGCGGTTGAGTCTGCAAATAATGCTTTTTTCAAACGTGGAAGCTTGCCATCTTTCAGTAAGCCTGCACGGTGTGACACACCCACCAATGTACCTGTTGAGTCAAATAAATCGACCAAGAAAAATACAAAGATGACGCCCACCAAGCTTGCCGTAAATAGACCTTCAAAGTCCATTTGCATGAATGTTGGGGCAATTGATGGAATCTCACCAACAACACCTTTGAACTCGCTTAAACCCATTGCTGTTGAAATTGCAGTTAAAGCCAAGATGCTAATAATAATGGCACCACGCACTTTAAAGTGATGCAGTACAACCACCATCAAGAAGCCAAATAAAGCCAAAAGAACCGTCGGTTGCTTTAAGTCGCCCAATCCAACCAAAGTCGCTGGATTGTCCACAATAACGCCTGCATTTTTTAAAGCAATCAACGCAAGGAATAAACCAATTCCGCCGCCAATCGCAAGCTTAAGCGACATTGGGATTGCATTCACAATGGCTTCACGTATCTTAAACATACTGATCGCAATGAACACCAAACCTGATACAAACACTGCAGCTAAAGCAGTCTGCCAAGGCACACCCATACCCATACACACCGAATAGGTAAAGTAAGCGTTTAAGCCCATACCTGGTGCTAATGCGATTGGATAATTTGCAACAATACCCATAACCAAACAGCCAATTGCGGCTGCAAGACAAGTCGCTACAAAGACAGCACCATGATCCATCCCCGTTTCGGATAAAATCATTGGATTCACAATAATAATGTAACACATGGTTAAGAATGTGGTTACACCTGCAAGAAGCTCTGTACGAAAACTGGTTTTATTTTCACTCAGTTTGAACATACGCTCGAGCATATTTTCTGAAGATGGATTAGGAGTCGTCATGACCTAGCCCCTGTAAATAAACTTTTAAAACTGTATAACTGCCAAAAGATTTCGACACTCAGTACGATCAAAATCTGATAAATTTCTGGAAGTTAAAGCAATGAATATGCCAAATTTCCTCAATTCAGGAAAAGTTTATTTAGCCATGAATGGTTCAAACGCAGGGTTGAACCATATATACCTAAACAAAAAAGCCGCATAAACCGTATGCAGCTTTCAACAAAAACGTCATTTTAGACTCAAAATCTAAAATTCAATATATCTTGGCGCGAATTATAACACACTGATTTTTAATTGTTTTAAATTTATTTTTAATTAAAATTCAACATGATAAGTCATTTACACATGATTTTATTCTCTCTTAAGCGTCAAAGTACTTTAATGGAGACCTGCTGGATTATTGCTTCAGCATCACTTTGAAGCGGGCTACTGACTTTTTCAGGCACAACCTTTGCCTTTGAGAGAGGACTCAACTTTTGCACTTTAGGCTCAGTACTGTTCATGAGTTGATTCAACTGTTGCTGTTTTTTCGTTTCTGTATCCTGAAAAACAACAAACCCAAGCAAACAAACAGCAGCCACAAAAATAGGGATTAGAATTTTTTTCATGACATTCACAATATCCACAACTGCTTTAGCATGATTACAAATCATAACAAATAATACAAAGGGCCACACATTTATCAGATAAAAAGTATCTTCACACTTTATAGTTTTTTCTGATTTAATTATTTCAATAACATAAGATTAAATTAAATGAGTGAGAAAAAAATATGATCAAAGTGCTCAATTTTGTAATATTTTATATTTCAAAAAATTACAGTTGATTAACCTTTTATGAACATAATTTGGTTTAGACAAGATCTTCGCATACACGACCATGCCGCACTTTGGCATGCAAGCCAACATGGACCTATGCTGGCTTTAGTGATCCTATCCCCACAACAGTGGCTATTACATCATGATGCAGCTGTAAAAATTGATTTATATGTCAGACAATTGCACGATTTAAAACAGAGCCTTGCTCAGCTGAATATTCCTTTGCTCATTCTAAATATTCCGCTGTGGCAAGATATTCCACGTCGGCTTTCATCTTTGTGTCATACACTGCAAGTACAACAGATTTTTGCAAATATCGAAATGGGCGTGAATGAGCTTAAGCGCGATGCCGAAGTTCAACAATGCTTAAATCAGCAACACATTGAATTTACGCTCTTCCAGGATCGAACCCTCTTTCCCTTAAACAGTATTCGTAACCAATCTGATAAGCCCTATCAAGTCTTTGGTGCTTTTAAAAAAACCTGTTATGAACGCTTAAATATTGGCTTACCGCAGTGCTATCCTCTCCCTTCTGCACAGCAACCTATACAGCTTCCTGCCGATTTAAATACAACCATTCCACACATTGAATCACTGATTGATGTGAATACGAATGAATTAAATCAAATTAAAGCCTATTGGCCTGAAACGGAAATATATGCACTTTCAGTGCTCGATGATTTTATTGATCACAAAGTTAGTGACTATCAAAAAGAGAGAGACTTTCCATTTTTAAATAGCACCAGCCAACTTTCAACCTATTTAAATCTCGGGATCGTGTCGATTCGCCAGTGTCTCAATGCCCTGTTTCGTGCTCAACACGGTCAATTTATGATTGATAACACAGGCCAGCAGACTTGGTTAGATGAATTACTTTGGCGAGAGTTTTATCAGCATATTTTATTTGATTTTCCACATGTCTCTAAACACCTGCCCTTTAAAGCCAGCACGCAGCGTATTGTATGGCGAGATTCGCCTGAAGATTTAAACGCATGGCAAAAAGGTCGTACTGGTATTCCAATTGTAGATGCAGGTATGCGGCAACTCCTTGCGACTGGTTGGATGCACAATCGTGTCCGTATGATTGTTGCAATGTTCTTAACTAAAAACTTGTTGATTGATTGGCGTTTGGGCGAGCAATGGTTTATGCAACATTTGGCTGATGGTGACTTAGCTGCCAATAATGGCGGATGGCAGTGGTGTGCCTCCACGGGCACCGATGCTGTGCCTTACTTCCGAGTCTTTAACCCTGTGAGCCAATCTCAGAAATTTGATAGCAATGGTGACTATATTCGACAGTGGCTGCCAGAGCTTGCACATTTAGATGCCAAAAACATTCATGAGCCTTATGCGAAGCAGCCGAATATGGATTTGGACTACCCCAAACCAATCGTCGATTTAAAATCGAGTCGTATTCGTGCCATTGAAGCATTTAAAGGGCTTTAAACAGTTAAAGTTTGAGCTAAGTTCCGCTTAGCCAAACGCTCATAGCACTTTTGGAAAAATGGCGTCTGGTACAGTGGTTGCGTTTCTAAAAAGTGCTTTAACACTTGCTGGCGCTTCTGCACATAAAGTGCGGGCTCAACCCAAGCATATTCTTGCTGAATTTGGCGTTCATATTCAGCATAACGCATAGGATCACTGGCTAAAATAGCCAGATCAATATCCAATAGATAAGCCAAATCAGTATCAGCTGTCGGTGCATGTGATTTGGTTGCCAAAATCCATGCATAGATCTTTGCAATTTGCTCAGCTCCAAGCACATTTTTAAGCATCTGTTGCATATAGTCGGCGCTTTGCTGCTCATTGTCATGTGCTTGCGGGTGATAAATGACATCATGAAACCAAATGGCCAACTCAACAGACAAAGTATCATCTAAGTAGGTTTTGATCTGATGAAAATGCTCTAAACATTCAACAATATGTTGAATACTATGATAATGCCGCTGTACTTCACTATAGGCGTCATACAGCGAGGCATGGAACTTTTGAGTGGTATCATCGTCCAAACTCAATTGCTTTGCGGTGAGCGCCCAATAGTCCTGAAACTGTTTTGTATATTGCACCATTGGAATGCCCTTTCGTTATGCTGCCTGCTCATCTCGTTTAAAGACCAACTCACCTTTTAATGAGCTGTCGGCATCAAAGTAATAACCATCTGTTTGGAATGATTTTAACCCCGCAATTTGATCAATTTGGTTTTCAATCATATAACGCGCCATTAAACCGCGTGCTTTTTTGGCATAGAAACTAATGACTTTATATTTGCCATTTTTCTGATCTAAAAACACAGGTTTAATAATTTCTGCTTGGATTTTGCTTTCTTTCACAGATTTATAGTATTCATCCGAAGCAATATTCAGCAAAATTTTAGAACCTGCCTGCTCTAAATCTTGGTTAATTAAATCGGTAATGTGATTGCCCCAAAACTCATACAGATTATGCCCGCGTGGGTTAGCTAGCTTGGTTCCCATCTCTAAACGATATGGCATCATCAAGTCCAATGGACGTAGCAAACCATATAAACCAGAGAGCATTCTTAAATGTTGCTGTGCATATTCAATGTTCGACTCTGACAAATGATAAGCATCTAAACCGGTATAGACATCGCCTTTAAAAGCAAACATGGCTTGTCGCGCATTGGCAAAGCTGAATTCTGGCTGCCAATCACGAAAACGATCGACGTTTAAAGTGGCAATTTTTTCACTGACGCTCATTAAGCTTGCAATTTCACTTGCTGACAGTTTGCGACTAACTTCGATCAATTCTTGGGAATGTTGCAGCAATCTGGGTTGTGTATACGCATCGGTAGGTAAAGCAGTTTGGTAATCTAAAGTTTTGGCAGGAGAAACAAGGGCAAGCATAGATAACCTGATTAAAAAACAATTAAACAGACTATATCAGTAGACTTATTTTATTGCCAATCTGTGTTTTTAATAAGCATAAACGGTTAAACTAGCCCATTCTCCTGTTATATGTATCGATTCTCTATGTCTGAGCAGATGTTCATTCAAGGTCCAGTTGGACAAATTGAAGTTTTTGTAGATTATCCACAGGGTGAAGTGAAAGGATTCGCGGTAGTTACTCACCCCCATCCACTCCAAGGTGGTACACCTCAACACAAGGTTCCAGCATTGCTTGCGCAAATGTTCTTAGAACGCGGTTGTATTGTGTACCGTCCGAGTTTCCGTGGCTCAGGTCAAAGTGTTGGTCTACACGACGAAGGTCATGGCGAAACTGATGATGTTCTTGAAGTGATTAAGTATGCTCGTGCAGCACATACAACTTTACCCTTCTATGCAGGTGGCTTTAGTTTCGGTGCGCATGTCATGGCGAAATGCTATGACGCTTTACAAGAAGAAATTCGACCAAAACAAACCATTTTATGTGGTCTACCAACGGCAACGGTCGCTGGTGTACGCCACTATGTAACACCACAGCTTAAAGGTGACATCTTATTCATTCATGGCGAAGCCGATGAAGTAACCTTACTGTCTGACATGATTACGTGGGCTAAACCGCAGCGCCATTTAGTGACTGTATTACCTGGTGCAAACCATTTCTTTACCGGTTACTTAAAACAGTTACGTATTGCGATTACACGTTTCTTGTGGATTTAACGCATCACTCAGTTCAGGAAAGAAATGGCTCTCTAACATTAGTCCCTTTCTTTCTTGAACTTTTTATTTTTAATCTAGATGTATCTCTTTTTCTACTCCAACGCTTAATACACCATTTCAAGCAGCTTCATTAGCCATCCGTTATATCTCTTCTGTTCCCAAAGTAATTTCAAGCTTCCTTTTGAGCGCTAAACTCAATCAGCACGACCTCCATCAAATGCCTGTTTTAAAAATAAGTGAGGGTTGAACCCTTCTAATGGTACTTTATGCAACAATCTACGATTGAACTTGATATATTCTGCACATCATTATTCAAATAATAAATTATACAATCAACACTTTAGCTCGTGAGAGCTATTCATTTAAATAATTCTTAAAATATTCAGGGATTTTATGAAAACAATTCTCGGGGCAGTTTTAGTCACTATAGCCACCACATCAGCCTTTGCTCAGGACATTATAGGAACTTGGCGTTATATCGATGATAAAACTGGAGAACCCAAAGGTCTGGTGAAAATTGAAAAGCAAGCCAATGGGACTTATGCTGGAACTGCACTAAAAGCAACACCTCGTCCAGGTTATACAGCAAAAGAGTTCTGTACCAACTGCCCTGCACCCTACACCGATAAGCCTATTATTGGTATGCAAGTGATTACCGGTTTGAAAACTGAAAATAATATTAATTATACCCATGGCAAAATCATTGATCCCGTTTCAGGCAAGCTGTATAGTCTAAAAGGTAAAATTAGCCCAAATGGGAAAAAGCTATTCTTAAGAGGGTATTTAGGTGTTTCTGCTGTGGGACGTAGCCAAACTTGGTTACGTGTGGAATAAGGCTTCTAGCAAATACAGTTATAAGCACATTTCCCCCATCAAAATATTAAACGTGTTCTGTCCTAAAAAATGCTGAATTAGAAAAAACCAATTCAGCTTTTTTTATCTATTCAGTTAGCCTTTCCACTCAAACTCAGTAAAATTTTTATCTGTTTTTAGCGTATTTTCAACCGCTTGTGCCAATTGATTTAACAAGCTTCGTTCAGCAATTCGGTCTAACCAGTCTTGCTCCTCATCTGGATAAGAGGCAATTTCGCACACCAGATTTCCTTCGCTGTCATGACCTTGGCACGTAATAGACAGTGGCAAAGTATGATTATCGACACTCACAGCCACCTGATCACCACTTTGTGGCAAAGTTTCAAAACCAAATTGACCTAACTTTTGAACCAGTAAGTCTTGTACTTGCTTCTGTACCACACCGCTTTCATTTACATCCTGCTGCTGTCCATGCTGTGCCGTAAATTGTAATTTTCTCATTGATCATCCCAAAGGCTTTTTTGTTATATGGGTTTAGCATAATGGCTTAACACAAAACAGCCAAGCAAAAGCTTGGCTGTTCTCACACAAAATATCTAAGCTTTATTCTTATTCAGTGACTTGGATCGCTAAACCAGCTTGATTGCTTAATTGCGTAAAGGTCGGGAAACTGGTTGCAACCGTTTCAGTACCAATGATTTTAATTTCACCAGAGGTGCGTAAGCCGGCCATTGAAAAACTCATTGCAATACGGTGATCATGATGTGATTCAATTTCGCCACCAGTGAAAATCGCGCCCCACTCGCCCGAATGACCTTTACCTTCGATGATGATGCCATCGTCAGTCGGCGTACAATCGATACCCATGGTTTTTAAACCATCCGCCATCACTTGAATACGGTCTGATTCTTTCACACGCAGCTCAGCAGCACCCGTTAATACGGTTTGTCCTTCAGCACATGCCGCAGCAATAAACAATGCAGGGAATTCATCAATCGCCAATGGCACTTGATCTTCAGGCATATGAATACCTTTGAGTGTACGTGTGCCTTGAATACGAATGTCTGCAATCGGCTCTCCGCCTGCAATACGTTCATTTTCAACCGTAATGTCCGCACCCATTTGCTTCAAAATCTCGATCACACCTGTACGCGTTGGGTTAATGCCCACGGCTTCTAAAGTGACGTCTGAACCTTCAGTAATAGCAGCACCCACCATAAAGAAAGCAGCCGATGAAATATCTGATGGCACTTGAATCTCTGTACCAACTAACTTACCGCCACCTTGCAGTGAGATTCGATTACCTTCTGTTTTCACATCATAACCAAATGCACGTAGCATACGTTCAGTATGGTCACGTGTAGGTTCAGGTTCTGTGACCGATGTTTCACCTGCTGCCCACAAACCTGCCAATAAAATCCCAGATTTCACCTGCGCAGATGCCATTGGCAAATCATAGTGAATGCCTTGTAAAGCTTGATTCCCGGTGATCGAAACAGGAGGTGTACCACGCTCGCCTGTGGTTTGAATTTGTGCACCCATTTCACGTAACGGTTTAGCAATACGTTCCATTGGACGTTTCGACAGTGATGCATCGCCCGTCATGACAGAGTCAAATTTTTGCGCAGAAAGCATGCCTGAAAGCAAACGCATCGAAGTCCCTGAGTTACCCATGTAAAGCGCACTTGCGGGCGCTTTAAGGCCATTTACGCCGACACCATGAATCGTCACTTCACCATTTTTAGGACCTTCAATGCTCACGCCCATATCACGGAAGGCTTGTAAGGTCGCTAGCGCATCTTCTCCTTCCAAGAAACCTGTCACATGCGTCGTTCCTTCGGCAATTGCACCAAACATGATTGAACGGTGTGACACAGATTTATCACCTGGCACGCTAAACTTACCTTGGAAACTCTTTTTACCCGGTAATATGGTGAATTGCTGTGTCGTCACTTTATTGTTCTCCATGAAAGGTTTTTGAGCGAGCATATGGTTAAAATGCTGGCGTGCTGCTTGCGCATGTCCAAGCAAGCCCATTAAAGCATGTGAATCTTCATCTTCAATGAGTTTACGAATCGTAGCCAGTTGGTTTTCAAAACCATCTACGGCATTTAAAATGGCTTTTTTATTGGCAAAAAAGATGTCATGCCACATTTGTGGGTCACTTGCCGCAATTCGAGAAAAATCGCGGAAGCCCCCCGCAGCATAGCGGAAAATGTCTAAATTATCTTCACGGTTTGCCAGTTGTTCAACTAAGTTAAAAGCCATCAAATGCGGAAGATGACTGGTATGTGCCAAGACTTCATCATGCTTGGCCACATCCATACAAATCACTTCTGCTTTCGCAGCTTGCCATAGTTGAATCAGTTTCTCTACAGCCCAATCAGCACTGGTCGGTAACGGTGTCAAAATCACTTTATGATTTGCAAATAAATCGACCTTACCCGCATGTACACCCGTGTGTTCTGCCCCAGCAATTGGATGCCCCGGTACAAAGCCAGCAGGCAATGCTTCGCCATACACGGCTTTGGCCGCATCGACCACATTACCTTTGGTGCTGCCCACATCGGTAATAATCGTATGTTCTTGCAAATATGGTTTGATGGTTTCCAAGACTTTTTGCGTTGCACGAACAGGTAAAGCTAAAACCACCAAGTCCGCACCTTGAACCGCCTGTACAGGATCGCTATACCCCTGTTGGATTAAGCCCAAAGCTTTGGCATCCTGTAAGGTTTTTTCCGAACGTGTAGAGGCTACAATATTTTGGGTTAAACCCTCAGCAATCATCACCCGTGCAAGACTTGAACCAATCAGTCCAAGACCAATAAATGCAACTTTTTCAAATAGTGGCACAGACATAATTTAAGCGTTCGCCTCTAAACCTAGTACGTTGGCCAAAGCCGTTAAAAATTTCGTATTTTCAGCTTCAGTTCCAATCGATACTCGTAAATGATTGGCGATGCCCACAGGACGAACAATCACCCCTTCTTTTAATAAAGCATTAAAAGTTTGTGCAGGATCGGCTTGTATATCGACCAAAATAAAGTTGGCACGAGAAGGCTCATAGTTTAGGCCTAGCGCTTTAAACCCTGTTTCAAGTTGCACCATGCCCGCTTTATTGACCACACGTGATTTCTCAATGAAATCTTCATCTTTTAGTGCAGCAACCGCTGCCACCATGGCTAAATGGTTGACGTTAAACGGCTGACGAATACGGTTTAAGAAGTCTGTCACTTCTGCCGATGCCAAAGCAAAGCCAACACGTAATGCCGCTAAACCAAAGCACTTCGACATGGTACGGCTAACAATCAGGTTTGAATACTGTGCTAAAAACTTTAAGCTGTTAAAGTTTTCTGGGAAATATTCCACATAAGCTTCATCTAAAACCACGATCACATGGCTCGGTACTTTTTGCATGAAGCGCTCAAATTCGGCCTCTTCAAACCAAGTTCCTGTCGGATTATTGGGATTTGCAATAAACACCAATTTGGTATTGTCTTTAATTGCGGCCGCCATCGCGTCAAGGTCATGCGAAAAACCTTGAGCAGGTACCTCAATCGCTTCAGCATTGATGGCTTGCGTGACCAAAGCATAAACTGCAAATGCGTGTTGGCTATACACTACTGAGTCTTTTTCTGAAACAAAAGCACGAGCAAAAATTTCTAGCAGATCGTTTGAACCATTGCCTAAAGTAATACAATCATGTGCTACACCAAACTGCGCATGAATTTGATCCTTTAAAATAAAACCACCACCGTCTGGATATCGTCCAATTTCCGCCAATTCAGCAGCAACTGCTTCTTTTACTTTGTCCGAACAACCCAAAGGGTTTTCATTTGAAGCAAGCTTAACAATATCGGTCATTCCCAATTCACGCTCTAATTCGCTGATTGGCTTACCTGGTTGATATGGTTTTAACTTCGCAATACCTTCATTGGCTGGAGCAAACGACATGTGACCTTTCCATTCTTACAAGTGGTGTACATGGTTGAGTTTGGAACAAACCCAACCACCTTAGAGATTACAATACTGCAATCGGGTATGAACCCAATACTCGAACTTCTTTCACCAGTGGACGAATCTCTTCAATCGCCGCTTTAACATTGTCTTGTTCCACATGCCCTTCTAAGTCGATGAAGAAGACATAAGCCCATTTTTCAGGCAATGCAGGACGCGTTTCGATGCTGGTCAAACTAATGTTGTGCTTTGCAAATGGTGCAAGGATTTCCAATAATGCACCTGCACGATCATGTGCAGAAATCAGTAATGACGTTTTATCATTACCACTTTGCGGGATTCTTTCACGACCAATCACCAAGAAACGTGTAGTGTTCTCAGGATTATCTTCAATATTGCTGTGTAAAATTTCTAAATCATAAATACTTGCTGCAACATCAGATGCAATAGCAGCCGAATGCCATTCAGTACGAATACGACGTGCCGCTTCAGCATTCGAGCTTAAAGCAACACGTTCCACACCTGGATAGTATGCGTCCAACCATGCACGGCACTGCGCCAAAGTTTGCTGATGTGCATAAATTTGTTTAATGCTGTCTTTACGCGTGTTTTCAGACACAAGAAACTGGTGATGAATACGCAATTCAACTTCACCAATCACATTTAAGTGTGAGGCTTTAAAACAATCCAAAGTATGATTGACCACACCTTCTGATGAGTTTTCTACTGGCACCAAACCATAGTGTGCACTGCCTGCTTCCACTTCACGGAACACTTCGTCAATGGTCGGTAAAGGACGAACCACAGCATCATGTCCAAAGTGCTTCAACACCGCAGAGTGTGTATACGTACCGACAGGGCCTAGAAATGCAATACTTTGCGGTGCTTCTAGAGCCAAACATGCAGACATGATTTCACGGAACAAACGTGCCATAGTCACATCAGATAAAGGGCCTTCATTACGCTCCATAACATTCCGTAAAACTTGCGCTTCACGTTCTGGACGGTAAAACATTGGATTCTCTTCAGAAGCAAATTTTGCTTTTGCAACAGCTTCCGCCAGTTTCGCACGACGGTTAATAAGTTGTTGAATCTGTTGATCAACAGAGTCGATATCCTGACGGATTTGGTTGAGGTCAAGAGAAGTCGTTGTGTTTTGATCGTCTTGGATCATTGTTATGTCGCCCTTCATATACATTGTGCAAACAGTATAACAATAGTTAGCTTTGAAATCTTGCGCAATAAGACTTTGCATGTTTCAGCGCTAAAAACATACAGTTGATTTAATCATCAAGTTTATCAATAAACTGCCCCAATAATAGACATCAATAAAACCACTGAGTCCTGCCTATTTTCTTCTTACTTTTATGCATAGAATATCGCCCAATCCAAATACCACGAAGATGTTTTGCAAGTCTGAGCTCTTCCCTTTTAAAGCCCTGTCTAGCTTTTGAAAAATTTTGCTACACCTTCACAAAAATCACCATTCATCCGTATTTCAGTGCGTTAGAATATCTTTTAAAATATGCTTTACTTAAGTTGACGTATTCATAACAAAGAGAGTATGCAGCAGCAGCGATTGCTCTATAGTCTCAATAAAACAAAACAATAATGAACTGTAGGTACTGTCATGCACAAAAAAATTGCAGTCTTGGTCACCTATGACTTTGAGGATGCCGAATATGCTGAACCGGTAGAAGCATTTCGAGCAGCTCGGCATAGTATTATTAACCTTGAAAGTCAGGCTGGCAAAATCATTTATGGCAAAAAGCGTAAAGCTTTTGTCACCATCGACCAAAGTATCGATGATGCCTCCGTGCATGACTTCGATGCCTTACTCATTCCAGGTGGGTTTTCGCCAGACAACCTGTGCCAAGATGAACGCTATGTCTTATTTGTCAGGCACTTTGCAAACACGCAAAAACCTATTTTATGCAGTGCAGACGCTCCGCAAATTTTAATGCATGCTGGGGTTGTGAAAGGTAGACGCATGACGTGTATCCATCACCTTCATCAAGACTTAAAAGATGCAGGTGCGGTGTTGTATGACACAGGTGTTGTGAATGACAATAATTTATACATTTCATCGCAAACCCGATATGACCTACCCGCCTTTATACAAGAAAGTTTATTGGTACTGAACCGATAAAAAAGAGCCTATTTGAGGCTCTTTTACGCATGTTTATATCAACACAGGCTTAGCGCCCAAGTAGACTACGTGCGACAATTTCTTTCATAATTTCATTGGTTCCGCCGTAGATGCGTTGAATACGCGCATCGACAAAGAAACGTGAAATTGGATATTCGCTCATATAGCCATAGCCACCAAAGAGCTGCAATAAATTATCCGCCACCTTCATTTGCATATCCGTTGAAAAGCTTTTCAGCGCTGCTGCTGTTTCGACATCTAGCTTGCCTTGCATATAGAGCTCAACGTTTTGATTATAAAAAGCAGCTGTGGCTTGTTCATCAATCTTGGCCTGAGCCAAAACAAAACGTGTATTTTGGAACTGCGAAATATGTTGACCAAAAGCTTGGCGCTCTTTGACGTATTGGATGGTGATATCAATCGAACCGCGAATTGCACCTATAGCCGTGGCTGCAATTGCCGTACGCTCACGTGGTAGCTCTTGCATCAGATAGGCAAAACCTTGACCTGCTTGTCCCAACAATTGATCTTTCGGGACTTTTACATTGTCATAAAACAACTCAGAAGTGTCTTGTGAATGTAGCCCAATTTTGTCGAGGTTGGTGCCTTTTTTAAACCCATCCAAGTGGGTATCGACCAACATCAGTGAAACACCCTTTGCGCGGGCTTGCGGATCAGTTTTTACCGCCAATACCACAAGGTCGGCATGCTGCCCATTTGAAATAAAGGTTTTAGAGCCATTTAAAATATAATGATCACCTTGCAAAATGGCATTACTTCGCATGGCTTGTAAGTCTGAACCCGCACCCGGTTCCGTCATTCCAATCGCACCGACCACTTCACCTGACACCATTTTAGGTAACCAGTACTGCTTCTGTACTTCCGTTCCAATGTGCAAAATATAAGGCGCAGCAATTTCGGAGTGACAAGAAATACCTGTCGATAAAGCACTAAAACCCGCACGTGCCGACTCTTCCACCAACATCAGTGAATAATGCGTTGGAACACCATAACCGCCATATTCCTCTGGAACATCGACACATAAGAAACCATTTTCACCCAAAGCATTCCAGACTGAGCGCGGCATTAAGCCTTCTCGTTCCCACTGTTCATAGTGTGGCGCAATGTGTTCATTCATAAAACGGCGAAAGTTATCGCGAAATAGTTCTAAGTCTGCATCGTAATTCAACATGCTTCTTCCTTGTAGTGACGTTGTTTTATTATTCAGCCCACATGCTAGCCATTTTTAACGCAACTGTCATGAACGCATCAGGCCATTTTATATTCCAATAAAAAAGGAAGCCCTTGGGCTTCCTGTTTAAGATGAACTGAAATTATGCGTGAGCATTTTCTTCAACAGCCATCAAGCGGTCTACTTCTTCTGGATTTGCAAGTGCGAAGTTTAATTTTTCTTGGTCTAACTGACCCACCCATTTCGCAACAACAATCGTTGCCAATGAGTTACCCACCAAGTTGGTTAAGGCACGTGCTTCAGACATGAAGCGGTCAATACCTAAGATGAGCGCAAGACCCGCTACTGGAATGTGACCAACGGCTGACAAAGTCGCTGCCATCACAATAAAGCCAGAACCTGTTACACCCGCAGCACCTTTCGATGAAATCAATAACACACCCAATAAAGTCACTTGGTGCATAAGATCGAGCTGAGTATTGGTCGCTTGTGCAATGAAGATCGCAGCCATTGTCAGGTAGATTGAGGTACCGTCTAAGTTAAATGAATAACCCGTTGGAATAACTAAACCAACCACTGACTTTTCACAACCTGCAATTTCAAGCTTTTTCAGCATACGCGGTAAAACCGACTCTGAAGATGACGTACCCAGTACAATCAACAACTCTTCGCGAATCATACGAATCATTTTCAAAATGCTGAAGCCACAAAGACGTGAAATTGTGCCTAAAACCAAGAAAATGAAAAGTAAACAGGTAATGTAGAAACAGATAATCAGCTGAGCAAGCTGCGCCAAGCTACCAATCCCATATTTACCGATGGTATATGCCATTGCGCCAAAAGCACCAATTGGAGCAAGTTTCATGATCATGTTTACAATGTTAAAGAACACATGAGAAATTTGATCGATGAACTTCAGTACAGGTTTACCTGCATCACCCAACTTGTGTAATGCAAAACCAAACATCAAGGCAAAGAGCAGCACTTGCAGGATTTCACCTTCAGCAAATGCACCAACCACAGTGTTTGGAATAATATGCATAAAGAAGTCGACAGTCGATTGCTGCTGACCCGACTCAACAAACTTCGAGATACCAGAAGTATCTAGTGTTGAAGGGTCAACGTTCATGCCCACACCTGGCTTCCAGATGTTAATGACCAGTAAACCGATCAATAGTGCAATAGTCGATACAATTTCAAAGTAAAGTAGCGCAACACCGCCTGTTTTACCCACAGACTTCATACTTTCCATACCCGCGATACCACTCACGACGGTACAGAAAATTACTGGCGCAATAATCATCTTGATCAGCTTAATAAAGCCTTGACCTAGAGGATAAAAAAGCTCGCCCCAGCCAGGTACATATTTTTCAACGCCATTGATAACTTGCGTACCACTAGGGAAAAAATGTCCTACTAAGATACCCGCAATAATCGCGACAATAACTTGAAAATATAGTGACTTATAGATTGGTTTCTTAGTCATAACGAATACTTCTGTAAATCAAAAGACTGAAAAAATCGGTATACCTATACTTCCTCATAGGTAGTGGGCTTTCTGATAAACACAAAAAAGCCCACAGTTTGGACCGCATCCAAACACCGGGTAAAAAAATCATGGTGTACAAACAACAACACTGTGACAAAAATCACAGTTCATTCATATTTACTGCAATGGGAGAGACTAAAAACTAGCGAGTCACAATTATTGGGTAAATTTTACCTAACATTCTTTAATCAAAGTAAACTGATTTCAATCATAATGTATAAAATCTAAACAATATGACTCATACTTTAGTCTAATGGTGGAAAATTTATTTAAAATTAAAAGTGCTGTTTTTTTTGATTGTTCCACTAAAATAACACAACACAGCCTTCACTTACTTTGGTTTTTTCATGAACAACAAAAGAAATATTTATAAAGATGCTGAGCACCCTTTTGCCCAATTTGTTCGCATTATTGGTAAAGGGAAAAACGGGGCACGCTCACTCAGTTATGAAGAAGCTTACCAAGCCTTTGATATGATCCTGAAAAATCAAGTGTTAGATGTACAGCTCGGTGCATTCCTAATGCTACTTCGGGTTAAGGAAGAGTCTGTAGATGAACTGGCAGGCTTTGTTCAGGCCACACGAGATCAACTGCCGTTCACGCCTTTAGAGGTCGATTTAGACTGGTCGTCTTATGCAGGCAAGCGTAAACACTATCCATGGTTTCTCTTAGCGGCACTGACTTTAGCCAAAGCAGGTTATAAGGTCGTGATGCACGGTGCATCAGGTCATACCATTAACCGTATTTATACTGAACAGGTATTAGAGTATCTCGATTTTAATATTTGCCAAACTCAAGCAGATGTGGAACAGGAATTAGCGTCGCGTAATTTTGCGTATCTACCGCTGCACGCCATCTCCCCGATTTTAAGTGACTTAATTTCCTTACGAAATGTTATGGGTCTTCGTTCACCCATTCATACTCTTGCGCGCTTGATCAATCCATTTAATGCCAAAGCGACCTTGCAAGCTATTTTCCACCCTGCCTATCGTGGTTCGCATCAGCAAGCGGCATTTAAACTGGGTTATCAAAATAGTGCGGTCATTAAAGGTGAAGGCGGCGAATTTGAACGTAACCCAGATGCCAAAACACTGATCTGCGGCATCAAAAATGGTGAACTCTACGAACATGAGCTACCTAAACTCACCGACAACCGAAGCCCAATTGAAGAAGAGTTAGATTTGGCTGAGTTTAAAGCAGTTTGGCTGGGTGAAAAACAGCATGAATATGGTGAAATGGCAGTGACTGAAACCATTGGCATTGCGTTATATACCATGGGGGTCTGCGATACATATAACGATGCCATGCAACAGGCCAAGCAGCTTTGGCGCACTCGTTTCTAAGCTGAGGGGACAAAGAAAAGCGTGAACGTTATTCGTCACGCTTTTCAATCCAGTAAAAGTCAGCCCAGTAAGGATAACGCTTTCCTGAAGAATGAATATTTCTGAGAATCAACTGATCACCAATATGAATGTCGATTTTTTGAGATTCATGAGGGCCAGATAAATAAACATCTTTTTGTTGTCCAATGAGGCTTGAACAATAGATTTGATGGCTTTTTATCTTTTTCGATGCTTCGCCTGCATAGGCGTTATGGATGTTTATTCCAATCAATAACATCGGATAACCATCATTTTTCATTGATGTATATTGCGTGACTGGATTTTGAAAGTTTTGACTCGGTAACACAGAAACATCTAATAAACATTCAATTTTTCTTGCATCACTTGTTGGCTCTGCAAATACATTGCTCGAAATTACAGTAATGAAGAATAAACCGAGTCGAGTGAGCTTTATTATTTTTATAAGCATAAGGATTGAAACAGTTTTGCAGATTATTCTTTTTAAATTGAGTTGTTGAATCACCAAGCATCTCTGTTGCTAAGCGATTCAACGTATTTTTAATCAATTAAATAAACCGAATAGGTTTAAATTCTGGTTCAGGCACATGAGAATCACACTCCTCACCTTCTTCTTTATGCCCTTTATCGATATAACCCGTACGTTCTTTTTCAGGAGTATTCTGATGCTCCCAAGCAATAACGGCTTGCATACAAGTTTGACGTTGTTCAGCAGTCAACACAACGCCATTTGGCCATTTACCAATTTCTACAGCTGTTTTTAAACGCTCAACAATATCGGCATCTAAAATAGAAAGCATCTGTTCAATATTCATGATTTAATCCTGTTGAAAAGAGTCAAAATCTTGGTTCCAACCGAGTTTAGTACGGCATGACATATAAAAATCATAACCCGGTGGATGTAATAAATTCAGTTTAAAGGGGTGCTTACGAATATGTAAGCTGTCACCCACATTGAGCGAAACACTGTGTTGACCATCGGCACTGACCATCGGCAAGACACGGTTTTCACGAATCAGAAGCTTAATTTCACTGTGTCCACCCACCACAATCGGGCGTGAAGACAAGGTGTGCGGATGCATCGGTACCAAAGCAATCGCATCCATCCCCGGATGCACGATTGGGCCACCACCTGACAACGAATAGGCTGTTGAACCCGTGGGCGTCGATACAATCAAACCATCACTGTGTTGACGGTAGACATATTGACCATCGATATTCAGTTCGAAGTCAATCATATGCACCGACTTGCCCGAGTGTAGTACCACATCGTTTAGCGCAATCGCATCATAAATCGTCTCGCCCTTTGAGCGAATTTCCATTTCCAATAAGAAACGACGATCTAACTGAAACTCACCTTTTAAAACTTGATCGAGCTTAAAAATCACTTCAGTCGGCTTGATATCGGTTAAAAAACCCAAACGCCCTCGGTTTACACCCATTACAGGAGTATTGAATTTGACCAAGGCACGTGCAGCATGCAGAAGTGAGCCATCCCCGCCCACCACAATCACCAAATCGACCACTTCACCCAGAAGTGCACGACTCACCGTTTGTGTATTTTTATAAGGAACCAGTTCAGCGGTTTGCGCATCAAAAACGGGATGTAACCCTAAGCTGAGTAGATGATCATGAATAAGACATAAGGTTTCGACAACTGAAGACTTATCTGGACGTCCAATTAAGCCTATGTTTCGAAATGTTTTATGTGAAATTTGCACCTGCAACATCGCTCCGCTACGATTCCCGCCTATCATAACATTATTTATTTAAATTGATTCAAAAACTAAAGTGACTGCTGCTACACACGGAATTGTCTCTATATTTCAGTTTGTTCACAGTTTAATTATTGCAAATTAGCGAAAAGCTTCGCATGATTAGCACAATTTCTCAGGATCTTATTCGTATTTATGAAGTCAGAACGTGGCATAGGTTTAATTGCACTGATCTTCTGCATCTTAGTCATTGCAGCATTCTTGGTGTTTAGTATTTATTTAATAAGACTCGACTCCGTTGTACGTGACAAGTTTGAAGGCAAACGCTGGGACATTCCTGCGAAGGTATTCGCACGCCCACTCGAAGTGTATACCAATGCCCCTGTCAATCAGGCTGACTTCACTCAAGAGTTAAAACTGTTGGGCTATAAGTCCTCGGAAAACTATACCAAATCAGGGAACTTTGTCAGTTCTGGCAATGAGCTATATGTACATACCCGTGGCTTTGACTTCGGTGATAGTGTCGAGCCTGAACAAGTACTTAAAGTCACCTTTGTCGATGAGCAAGTGGCTGAAGTCAGTGCAACTAAACCCTCTTCTACAGGGATTGCACGTTTAGAGCCGATGTTGATTGGCGGGATTTATCCGCAGCATAACGAAGACCGTGTCCTGATTAAACTCGACAAAGTCCCTAAGCCTTTAATTGAGGCTTTAATTGCAACAGAAGATCGTAATTTCTATAGTCACCACGGCGTTTCGATTCGTGGTACGGCACGTGCGATTGTGAGTAATGTCACGGGTGGAAAACGTCAAGGTGGTTCAACACTGACCCAACAGTTGGTGAAAAACTTCTACCTGACCCCTGAAAAAACCATTAAGCGTAAAGTCAATGAAGCATTTATGGCTTTATTGGTCGAATTTCACTATGACAAAGATGAAATTTTAGAAGCCTATCTCAATGAAGTGAACCTCGGGCAAAACGGCAACTATTCTATTAATGGTTATGGTTTGGCTTCACAGTTTTACTTCGGCATGCCTTTGCGTGAGCTAAATATTGCGCAACAAGCTTATTTGGTGGGTTTGGTACAAGGTCCAACCTTATATAACCCTTGGCGTAACCCAGAAGCTGCGAAAAAGCGTCGTAATATTGTTTTAAACAACATGTTGGTCATGGGCTATCTGACCCAAGAACAATATGAAACTGAAACAGCTCGCCCTTTAAATGTGATTGCCAAACCGACTCTCGGCCCTTCACGTTTCCCAGATTTCTTAGACATTGTACGCCGTCAGTTACGTACCGAATACCAAGAAGGTGATTTGACCAACCAAGGTCTACGCATCTTTACAACGCTTGATCCGATTGCCCAAATCAAAATTCAAGATGCGTTTAAATCGACTGTTGGTCGCTTAAGCCGTGGCTCAAGCCGTCTAAAAGAGCTACAAGGTGCGGTGTTGGTTGCTCATCCTGAAAATGGTGAATTGGTCGCAGCTGTTGGTTCAACCCAAGACTTTACGGGTTTTAACCGTGCACTCGATGCCAAACGTCAAGTCGGCTCACTGCTTAAACCAGTGATTTACCTCAGTGCAATTCAATCGGGACGTTACAACTGGGCCAGCCCAATTGAAGACAGTAGCATTAGTATTCAAGCCAATGGTAAAGCATGGACACCTAAGAACTATAGTGGTGGTGAACATGGCGTTGTGCCAATGGTACAAGCACTGTCTAATTCATATAACTTATCAGCTGTTCGCCTTGGTCAAGAGTTTGGTTTATCAACGTTTAGCAATCACCTAAAACGTTTTGGTGTGACCAGTAATATTCCAACCTATCCATCCATTTTCTTGGGTGCGGTAGACATGTCTCCGATGGAAATGCTCAGCATTTATGGCAACTTTGCCACAGGCGGTTTTAAGTATCCGACTAAATCCATTCGTACTGTTGTCGATCAAAATGGTCGCTTGCTGACCCGTTATGGTTTAAATGTCCAACAAACCATTGACCCTGCTTCTGCCTATGTCCTGAACTATGGTCTACAACAAGTGATGACCTCAGGTACAGGTCGTTCAGCTTATAACACTCTACCGAACTCGCTTCAGCTTGCAGGCAAATCTGGAACCACCAATGACACCCGTGACTCATGGTTTGCAGGTTACTCGGGCAATTATGTTTCTGTGGTTTGGCTAGGTTTAGATGACAACAAACAAACTGGCTTAACAGGTTCTTCAGGTGCGTTGCCAGTGTGGACCAATGTAATGAGCCAACTGCGTCAAAAACCAGTCAACTTACGCCAACCAGATGATGTGCAATGGCATTGGATTGATCGTGGCACGGGTTATCTTGCTGCGCAAGGTTGTGAAGGCGCGATGTATATTCCCCTCTTACGAAACACCGTACCACGCAAAGCAACCGCATGTGGCTTACCGCATTATCAAGTTGAACCCACTTACAATCCTGAAACAGATGGTTACCAAGCTACACCTGAACAAGGCGACAGCATAGACAACTATATTCGTGAAAGTGAATCGAACATGCAGCGAAACTTAGAAGATGAGACGCAAGTCATTT
Source organism: Acinetobacter sp. SwsAc2 (assembly GCF_013391465.1). Taxonomy (NCBI): domain Bacteria; kingdom Pseudomonadati; phylum Pseudomonadota; class Gammaproteobacteria; order Moraxellales; family Moraxellaceae; genus Acinetobacter; species Acinetobacter sp. SwsAc2. The sequence goes on from NZ_JACBEZ010000018.1 coordinate 44,309, forward strand.
CGAGTGGTAGCTATCAACCTGAATAAATAGGACGGATTTAAATTTTGATGTGGTTTAAACGTTTAAGTATCTTAGCAACCATCGTGACTGTGGCAGGCTGTCAAAGCCTCCCACAGCCAGCTGAAAAAAAGATACCTGAAAAGCCGACACAGTCGGATAAAGAGCAGAAAACACCTTCAGGGGTCACAATTCATCCTTATGATCGCGAAGAAATTCAACGTCAGAAGATTGTGATTCCTGAGCAGAAAAGCAAACAACAGTTTGATGATGGGCGACAGCTTCCTGCTTTTAAAAGTCTGATGCAAAAAACACAAACGGCCTATCGCCAAGGCCAGTGGAGTCAAGCAGAAAGCTACGCCATGCAAGCACAGCGTTTAGCGCCACAGTCGAGTGAGACCTTTTTGTATTTGGCTTTAATTGCTAATCAACAAAAACAACCTGCAAATGCGGAATCGCTTGCACGTCGCGGCTTGAGTTATGCCCAAAGCAATGCCATGAAAAAGCAGCTTTGGAGCATTATCTTAAAAGCAGGTCAAATGCAGAAGAATCAGAAAACCATTCAACAAGCCCAAACAGCAATCAAAAGTCTGTCTTAAAAGCACGCTCCGTTAGATGGAGCGCTGCCCTGCTATACCATAAGCGCCATAACTTTGCGCTTTGGCTAAATCAGCTAACTGTAAACCGCCGAGAGCAAAAATCGGGATATGAATCTCTTCTGCAATCAAGCTCAACTGTTCCCAACCCAAAGTTTCACTATTTGGGTGGCTAAGTGTTTCAAGTACAGGGCTGAGCAAAAGAGCATCACAGCCAATCTCTTGCGCATGTTCAGCACTTATACGATCATGACAGGCCGCAATATAACGCTGCCCAACATTCAGCTCCCCTTTACTCAATTGCATCAGTTGAGATTGTTTCAGGTGTATGGCCGTAACTGCCTGCTGTTGTAGTGGATTTAAACCTTTCCATAGTTCTATATTGACAATCACCCGTGCCAATTGTTCTACACTCAGTTCTGCAATTTTTAAAATATGTTCAGGAGTCGCAGGCACTCGCCAATACAGCACTTGTTGTTCAGGCAAATCCTTCAACAGATCGATTTGATCTGAAATTTTAATCACGGGTGCAACATAAAGTCGCTTCAAAATGGCCTGATTGGCTTTTGGAAAGTTAAGACCTTGTAATTCGGCACGCTTGAACCACGCCCATGGTGAGTGAATGTCTGCCAATAGATGATTTGATACTACAGCATGAAATAAATGCAAATTGACAATCACATCGTCATATTCAAACTGAATACAGTCAAAAGCATGCCAATCTTGTATATCAATTCCAACCTCTTCTAACACTTCACGGCGACAAGCTTGCTCAGGCGTTTCACCTGCTTCCACCTTTCCCCCAGGAAATTCGTGCTTATTGCCCTGATGCTGTTCCGCCTGGCGCCAGCCCACCAACACTTTGCCTTGATGTAAAAGGATAGCTATAGCAACTTGAACCAAAGGTTTTGACATAATCAGATTCCATTTCAGATGTGTAGTGTATTGAGTGATTGCATGTAACGATATTGAAGTTTTTTATATTTTCAGCGAGAAAATGTTGACAGCCCCATTCGATAATGATTATCATTTAAATCGTTCAACATATACCACGGAGTCGCCAGAATGAACGCACCATTTAGCTTATTTACTCGTAACGAAACAGCCCATTCACTACCAATGCTACACTCAAACAACTTATTTGCCCTAGGCCGTGAAATTCGCATTATGCATGCTGGAGAAGAGTATCGTCTACGACTCACTCGCAATAATCGACTCATTCTTACCAAATAAGAACTATAAAAACCCAATAACAATAATCGTGGAAACAAGCAGTATGTCAGCGCGTACTGCTTTTTAATGTCTTTAAGTTTGATCATTTATGCTGTTTTTATCACAGATCACAGATCACAATCTGCATATCTAAGTCTCAAGCGTATTTAACAGCAGTTCCAATTTTAAACCGCCTAAGTCGGATGAACTAAATAACAACTGCCCTGCGTGTAAATCGACAATTTTCTGACAAATCGATAAGCCCAAGCCTGAACCTTGTGTTTTTGTACCTAAAGCCCGATAGAAGCGCTCACCCAAACGCTGAATAACAGCAGCTTCGACACCGTGTCCACTATTTTCAATCCTCAGTCTGAGCTGCTGTTTTTCAATCGTGAGCTTGACAAAAACTTGTGCGTGCTCAGGGCTATAGCGAATGGCATTGTCGAGTAAATTGCGAAGTGCGCTAAATAAGAGCTGCTCATTGGCCAAGACACAGGCTTGCTCTGCAAGCACCACGTTAATTTTAATCTGTTTTGAGTCCGCAAACGGCTGTAAAGCTTTAATCACGTCCTGCATTAGCAGACTGAAGTCAAACTTAGTCTTCGCCAAGCCCTCCTTTTGCTCAGGGTCTAGCCGTGCCAGCAACAACAAATTATCCAACACCTGTACCCCACGACTGACATCTTGCTGGATCGGTTTAAACTCACTTTCAAGTTCAGGGAACTTGCGCTTGAGCACCTGAAGTCGCATTTGTATCGCAGACAGTGGAGAACGTAACTCATGTGAAGCATCCGCGGTAAAGCGCTGCTCTGCCACTAAAGCTTGGTCTAAACGCGCCAATAAGGCATTCAGCTGCGATAGCATCGGTTGCAACTCAATCAGCTCAGGTTCTGGCATAGAAATAGGTGCTAAATCATTGACCGATTTATTTGAAATTTGCTCTGAAACTTGATGTATCACCCGAAATTTACGTCGAATGGCAAAATGCATCAACAACCACTGTACACACCACACTAAAAACAACACACCACTGAAAACTAGGATGCTTTGCCAAAAGGCATGGAAACGTTCGGACATCGACTGGGTCACTTGAACCTGTAAACCGTGATTATCCTGTGCAGTATAAATACGCCACAGTTTATGCTCTGACCAATAAAAACCATAAGGTGCATCTGAAACCAAACTCAAATGATCCACGGTTATTTTTTCAGGAACATCTTCGGATGCAGTCAAAAGTTGCTGTGCATTATCGAGTCGATAGCGAATATCAAACTCATCACTAAGCTCTGCCAAAGCTTGACCATTGCTGACCGTTAAATCATCTGCCAGCAACATATCGGCCATTTCATCCATGATTTCATCTTGCATAGTCATGGTCTGATAAACCGACACCCCAATAAACATCAGCAATGCCAAAAGCCCCGCCAGTATCGAACTGAGGAGCGAACTTTTAACAAGCTGACGCTGTAATGAAATTGGCTGAGCCATTATATGTCCTGATTCATTCTGTAGCCCAAACCACGAATGGTTTTAATACACTGACTACCGAGTTTTTTTCTCAATTGATAAATAAAAACCTCGATCGCATTACTTTCGATTTCATCGCCCCATGCATAAAGACTTTCCTCAAGTTGTTCCCGCGTAACGACATATTCGGGCTTGAGCATCAATTTATGCAAAATTTGAAACTCTTTGGCAGTTAAATTAACAGCTTGACCATTTTGAGTCACACTTTTGGCTTGTGGGTCGAGTTGGATATTGGCATAGCTCAATACCTGCGAGCTACTATGCTGTTGCTGTCGAAGTTGTAAGCGAATTCGAGCGGATAATTCCTCTAGACTAAAAGGTTTGACCAAATAATCATTGGCGCCCAAGTCTAGCCCTTCGACTCGATCTCGAATACTGTCACGTGCTGTTAAAAAAATCACAGGAGTCGATAGGTTCTTGCCACGGACTTTCAGCAAAATGTCATCACCTGTGGCATGTGGCAAACCACGATCTAAAAGCACACAGTCATACTGATGCTGTTCAATGGCTAAAATGGCATGGTCGCCCCGTTCCACCCAGTCGACACTGTAGCCATCCATTTCAAGCCAAGTTTTAATACTCTCAGCTTGAGAGGCATCATCTTCTGCTAATAATATCCGCACTGCTTAACCTGCCTAATCACTATTGTTTAGATCATGCCGTGAAATGGCTCAAAATACAAAAAACCACAGGGCTAATATCCATTCAAAGCCCTGTGGTTTTTTTAAGAATGCCCAATCAAAATTGAATTGAACTTGGGCAAGTGTGTTTAGAATTTCACTTGATCTACGTCAATTTCAACGCGTTTTGCTGGTTTGTAGTCAATATCTACTTCACCGATAATGGTTACAGGTGTTTTAGCCGAAATTGCTTTGCCACCCCATAACTCATCATCAATGTCGACAGTAATTGAACCAGTTTGGTCACGGAATTCATACTTCTCATCCCCAATGGCTTTGACCACATAACCTTTTAACTGGACATGACTGTCATCTTTTAATGTTAAGGCATGCTTAACCGTGGTTGGTGTTGAAGCAGCAACTGCCGCTTGGTTCACTGCCGTATTTGCTACAGCGACAGTGGTTGAGCCAATAACACCAGCAACCAATAACGCTTTCATCATCATATTCATATCCCGTACCTCTATTTAATTGTTCACCTATTCGATGAAGTCATTAAACCAAAGCTAGATGAGCTGAATCTTAAGAAAGCTTCAAGTAACGCATTAAACGCTTAGTTGAGTGGGACAACACGTAACACTTCTTCTAGCGTGGTGACACCTTCTAAAACTTTACGTGCACCCGCAATTCTTAAAGGCTCAATGCCTTCTTTTTTGGCTTGTTGACGCAGTGCAGTCAAGTCACCATTGGCACCAATCAGTTGCTTGGCCTCTAAACTCACAGGCATAAACTCATAAATACCGACTCGTCCTTTATAGCCCGTTTGCCGACACTCTTCACATCCTACTGCGGTAAAGACTTTTTCAGGCATCTCCATAATGTAATCAAAAGTCAGATGCTCCCATTCTTGGCTGTTGATTTGCTTTTCAACTTTACAATGTGGACATAAGCGGCGTACGAGACGCTGTGCCAATACCCCTAAAATGGTTGCCGCGGTTAAGAACGGCTGTACGCCTAAATCATGCAAACGCGTCAGACTGGAAGGTGCATCATTGGTGTGCAGAGTTGACAGCACTAAATGTCCTGTAAGTGCTGCTTGAATCGCCATATTGGCCGTATCATGATCACGAATCTCACCGACCATAATAATGTCAGGGTCTTGACGCATCAGCGCACGAACACCATCAGCAAAACCAAGATCAATACCTGTATTCACCTGCATTTGGTTAAAACTCGGCTCTAACATTTCAATCGGGTCTTCAATGGTACAGACGTTCACTTGTTCGGTAGCCAATTGTTTCAAAGAAGAATAAAGCGTGGTGGTTTTACCTGAACCCGTTGGCCCTGTCACTAAAATAATGCCGTGACTATGCGAAGTCAGTGCTTGCCAATCACTGAGCAAATGCCCTTCAAAACCCAACTGCTGAAAGCTACGCACTAAAACTTCAGGGTCAAAAATACGCATCACCAACTTTTCACCAAAAGCAGTCGGTAAAGTCGAAAGACGCAGTTCTGTTTCTTGCCCTTTCGGTGTCCGTGTTTTTAAACGTCCATCTTGTGGTTTACGTTTCTCTGCCACATTCATTCGACCTAAAATTTTAATCCGCGAAATCACTGCGGTTAAAGTATTGGCAGGCATGTTATAAATGGTATGCAGCACTCCATCAATACGGAAACGAACTTTGCCGTTGTCTTTACGTGGTTCTAAGTGAATATCACTGGCACCTTGCTCAAAAGCAAACTGTAAAACCCAGTCAACTAATTTAACAATGTGTTGGTCATTGGCATCTGGATTTTGACTATCGCCCAACTGTAAAAGTGCCTCAACACCTTTATTATCACGGTCATAGCTCCCAGACTTCTGAGAGTTACTGACAGCACGGCTCACCTGATAATACTCGACCATATAGCGCTGTAATTGTTCAGGACTGAGCAATACACGCTGGATTTTTTTCGGTGCAACATTCTGCTCCAAATTTGCAATCCAATCTTTCATATACGGCTGATCTGTTGCAATCAACACTTGATTGGCCTGAACTTCAACTGCCAAGATTTTATTGCGGAAGGCGAATTCTTGAGACATCACCGAAGTCAAAGCTTGCACATCGGCTTTGAGTGGATCAATCACATAAAACGGTAATTGGGTCTTTTCGGCTAACCATTGACACAGCCGATTTAATGTCAGTCTCGACTGTGGATGCAACTGATCCACCAAATTAAAATGAGCAATCCACTGTAAGGGATGCCACTTCAATTGATCGCGTTGACGGTGCGAGGTTTGTACTAGATTTTTTTCTTTTTCAGTGATTCGCCCATCTTTAAACAGTTGATCTAAGCACCAAGTGGTATCAATTTCAAAATTAAAATTCATTGTTATACGTCCCCAAATATAACTCCACTATAGCAAGATTTTCTGTATTCATTCGCACAAAGCATAAGCAAATCCTACAAATATCGAGGAGTAGCCAAGCACTCAATAGAATCACGAATTTACTCACAAATCTTGCTCTTTTAACTTGAATCCACCTTCAGCATTCGCCTATATTTTAGACAGATCATTAGCTTTTGTGAGGTAGGCTTGGACTTCAGCACAGTTTCCATCAACAACTTGGCTTTATCTGAGGTCCTCATCACCTTGGCTTCAGCATTAGGCTGTGGCCTATTGATTGGTTTAGAACGTGAACGAAGTAAACAACGTGAAAACCAACAGAGCTTTGCAGGACTACGCTCCTTTGCCATTTGTGCACTCCTCGGTGCTATTTGTTTTTTATTTGGTGTCAGTATTGGCATTGTCGGTGCGCTGATCATCGGCGGCATAGTTATATTTCCAATGAAAAACCAAACAGAAGATTTGGGTTCAACCACTGAACTTGCCTTTGTCATGACCTATTTTATCGGGGCGATGTGCTTGTGGAATACATCACTTGCTGCGGGTTTAGCGGTACTCCTGACCATTATTTTAATGACCAAACATCCGATGCACAGCATTGCGGGGAAATGGATTACTGAGGCTGAGTTTAAAGACGGTATCTTTCTCCTAGCGCTGATTTTAATTGCCCTGCCCTTAACGCCGAATACGCCTTTATGGGGTGCTGTGCTGAATCCCTATATTATTTTAAAATTAGTCACGCTCATTCTTGCTGTTCAAGCGCTTGCACATATCGCCAAACGACTGCTGAACACTAAAAATGCCATGATTTTATCGGCGATCGCTTCAGGTTTTGTATCCAGTACAGCGACTGTTGCTAGCTTAGGCATGGAAGTACGTGCAGGTCGAGCACTCGCCAAACCCAATGCAGGTGCAGCGCTCATGTCCTGTATTGCGACTTTATTGCAACTGCTGATTATAGTCGCAGGTGTGAGTGTACTTTGGCTCAAAACCATACTGCTTCCGACCCTTGTAGCAAGTGTCCTTTTAGGGATCTGTGCTTATGCGTTGGTACGATCTGCTCCTGCACAAGAACAACATCAACCCACTGATTCACGCATGTTTAGCTTAAAAGAGGCTGGCATTATTGCCCTGACTTTGACGTTTATCCAAGCGGGGGTGTATGGACTTAACCTTTGGCTGGGAGATGCAGGTTTAATCGCTGGGACTTTGCTTGCTTCTTTATTTGAAATCCATGCAGCGATGGCAACAGTCGTGATGCAAGGAACACCGACAGACACGGCAGCAATGTCTGCATTTATATTAGGTTTGACTGCACACGCTGTTGCCAAGTCCATTAATGCCGCCTTAACAGGTGGTAAGCAATACTTTATTGCTTTTGCCCCGATTCAGATTTTGCATATGCTGGTATTGATTGGGCTATTGTATTGGAGCCTCTCTCTTTAAGTCTCTCATTCTACGGCCGTGATATTCACTGTAGTTTCACCCACTGTAAAAGCGATATCAACAGCAGCAAATTTCATTTTATATACCCGTGCTTCATCATCCTGATACGCCGGTCTGGGATCTAAAGATAAAACGGCTTCAAGCTCTTGTGCGGTCTGTACAGACAATTTCCCACTCGTCAAAAGCTGCTGCTTCTGTTCGATCGCCCGATCCGACCATATCACCGATTTACGGTTAGGTTCATCTTGCGCATAGCCACTTTCCGCATCTATAACGGCATCTGAGTAGTGTATATAAGGTTTAATATCGACAATCGGGGTGCCATCTAGCAAATCACTTCCTGTGACATACACTCGAACCGATTTCCCTTCTTTTTTAACGTACTTGAGCTTTACCACCGATAGACCAATCGGTGAAGGACGATACATACTACGCGTAGCAAACACCCCTATTTTTTTATTCCCTCCTAAGCGTGGCGGACGAACTTGTGGACGAAACTGGGTTTTTTCTGGATTTTTATTGTCATGAAACTGCCACACCAACCATAAATGACTAAATGCCTCAATCCCTTCAAAGGCCAGAACATCATTATAGGGTGCTAGCATTTCAATATACGATTCCACTTGAACCAAATTAGGCTGACGAGGAATACCAAACTTTTCCTTATAAGAAGAGTGCATATAGCCAATAATTGGCAAGGTTAACTCAGTCATCATCACTTTTTCTAATAAGCTCAATTAAATATATTCAGTTTATCGAGAATGATTTTAGATTAGAATAGCAACCTGTTCTAATTTGATAATTTATTGAGACCTTTAATGGCTGCTTTCAACGTCGAAAAGATTACTCACGTCCACCATTGGAATGATACTTTATTCTCTTTTAAAACGACGCGCGACACTGCTCTACGTTTTAAAAACGGTCAATTTGTGATGATCGGCCTTGAAGTAAATGGCAAACCGTTAATGCGTGCTTATTCTATCGCTAGTGCAAACTACGAAGAAGAACTTGAGTTTTTCTCAATTAAAGTTCCAGATGGCCCGTTAACCTCTATTTTACAAAAAGTTAAAGTGGGCGACGAAATTTTGGTATCTAAAAAACCAACTGGAACTTTAGTACTTGATGACTTAAACCCAGGTAAAAACCTATACCTGCTTTCTTCTGGTACAGGTCTTGCACCGTTCTTGGCGACCATTCGTGACCCTGAAACTTACGAACGTTTTGAGAAAGTGATTGTGGTTCATGGTACGCGCTTCATTTCTGAGTTAGCGTACCAAGACCTTATTTTAGACGAACTTCCGAACAATGAGTTCTTTGAAGAATTAGGCATTAAAGATAAATTGGTTTACTACCCAACGGTTACTCGTGAAGAGTATCCAAACCAAGGTCGTGTCACAACAGTAATTGAAACTGGCGAGATTTTTGAGAAGATCGGTTTACCACGTTTTAACCCAGAAACGGACCGTGCAATGCTTTGCGGTAGCCCTGCATTCCTCGATGACGTTGCTGCACTTCTAGACCAACATGGTTTAAAAGAGTCGCCACGTATGGGTGTACTTGGTGACTACGTGATTGAACGTGCATTCGTTGAAAAATAAGATCGTATAAAGATATTAAAAAACCGAAGCTTAGGCTTCGGTTTTTTATTTACTCTACGCATAGTTTTATCTAATATTAAAATAATAACAAATCTAGAATTTAAACCAATGACCTTTCCAGAACTCAAATTTAAAGACTATTTACATCCGAAACCCAAGCCCAGCGGCCTCGATGTACAGTGTAAACTCCAGCATTTTGCTCTGATTACTTATGCCGTTGACCCTACTCGTTTTAAAGAAATCATTCCAGCACGGTTTAAGCTAGACACGGTACACTACCAAGGCAAACAACATGCACTAATGTCGGTAGTCCCCTTCATCGATGTCGATTTCAGCTCCGCAGTTTACCCTTTCCCAAAATTCACGATGGGGCAAACCAATTATCGGGTCTACGTGATTGATCAGGAGACACAGGAACGTTGTGTTTGGTTTTTAGGAACGACTTTGGACTCTTGGACGCTAATCGTTCCTCGTTATGTCTGGCAACTACCGTGGCATCCTGCACAGATTGAGTTTGATTGTCAGCAAGATGCAGAGGATCTATATACACAATATAAAATGCGAACTCAATCGGCATGGGCCACTTCAGATGTACATTTGTCTCAGTCGCAACATGACCAATGGCTTTTTGAAGGCTTTCCCAATTTAGAAAGTTATCAGGTCTTCTTGACTCATCCTTTAGCAGGATTTTACCATCGCCGCGATGGAAAACTCGGCAGCTATCGTGTGTGGCATGGCCGCTTAAATCCGAAACCTGCAACGCTGCACTATGCTCGCTTTGAACTTTTAGCAAGGCTCAATCTTGTATGCTATGAAGATCAGCTCAAACCCTATAGTGTTCTGATTGAACCAATCAATGAATTTACCATTTATTTACCCCCCAAGGTACCTTAATCATTCAGCTGAATAACACAATAAATAATGAATGCCCTACATATTTTAAGGAATATTAAGCATGATGAATAAATTTCAGCTAAGATAATGAGAGATTGGTTGTTTTTCTCCACAAAGTCTCTATAATTCAACAAAACAGACAAGTCTGTCTATTTTTGCTGAAATACTGAATGACCTAAAACATTCAGAGGGTACAAAAAATATAAGAAAGCGCATTAAGTTGCTCATATTCATATCATGCATTATTGTCAAATAATGTGCGATATGGAACATAATCATTATCAGCAAAGCGCGATAACTTAACCGTTATCGCGCTTATTTATTTGTACTTGATTTATTTTAAACTCATTTAAGCCAGCAATATAATGTGTATTGGGTTAAACTTAAAATCAAAGTTTATATATTAAGCAGCCGAGAGTTCCATTTGGATTAAAGTATTCACACGCTTCCAATAATCTTCCAAATGCACTTGGTTCGGATCGATTTGCGCTTGTATGGTCATGCCATCCAAAATACTCGATAAAAAAGCCGCCAACTGTTCATCCTGTTTCACACCTAGACGATTCAAAGCCTGACATAGCTTGCCTTTTAACCATTCTTTATAATCAATTGCAGGCTGTAGCGAAGAAGGATAAATTTTTGAAATTTCTTCAACTGCCTTTTGGAACATACAACCATTAAAATCCGCGCTATGAAACCAAGCATGGTACCATTCAAAAATTGCACGAATATGGGAGAGATAATCACTTGGGTCACATGCAGCAATCGTCGCTTCAAGCGACTGCTGTAAATTTTGGTTTCTTGTCACTAAGCATTCTTCAATTAATTTAGCTTTAGATGGGAAGTATTTGTAAAACGTCATTTTAGCAACGCCAGACTCTCTAATAATCCGATCCACACCGATAGAATTATAACTATGTGAGTTAAAGAGATTAAGCGCTGTGTTAATGATGTCTTCTTTTTTTGACATTTATTTTACCTGATGCACAAAACTTTAAAATTAAGCCATTAACCCAAAAGAACAGCACATGAAAACGAAATACATCGATTGAAGACGATATTATATATCAAATTTAGATCAACGCCGTTTTTTTATAAAAACAATACCAATATTAAAATAAGCATTTGAAATATATAGTTTTTAAGATAAATAAAACACTAGAAGAATCGAGTCTTTTTCACTATGATAAAAATGATGAAAATTAAAATTTACCTCGTATATGAATGCTCTCTCCTTCACCCAGTCTGAACATACCCGCGCAGAAGTTTTGCGCTTTATTGAACGATCCTTAAGCTCAATGTCATGGGCAGCCAATACTCAAGCGATCATTCATTTAAAGCAAACGACAACCGAACATGTTTTATTTCAACATCCGATACTGACACGGCTGCATCAATGCCAACTCAGCCTTGAACAGCTGAAATTTATTCATCTGAATTATTTTACTGCTATTGTTAAAATTTTCACTGATGCTTTGAGTATGGCTATGTATCAAGCACTGCAACTTGAGCACGACAGCAATATCGTGGAGTAAGATCGCATTGCAGCCAAGATATATGCACGTTATTTGTTGTCACTAAATCTTCTAGATGAATTGGGTTTTAATACACACCAACTAGAGAAAAGCTCGCCCTCTAAATCGCATTTGGTCTATTTCCTTCAACTGATGCAGCAACTTGAACTCAATGTCGCCGATCAAAAACAGACCGAGCCTGAAGCATTTACAATCGCGCAATTTATTCAAGAACATATTCATTCTTATGCCGACTTGCTGCTCATTTTGGCTTGTACTGAATTACAAGTGATTAAGTTTAGTGAAGCACTCAGAACCAATCTCGCAGCCTATAATCCTTTATTTACCCAAGGCTACTATGCATGTCATGGCCTTGCAGAAACATGTGATACAACCCTTGCTAACGATGACAATCATGAAGACGATATTTGGGTGCTATTCACACAATGCTATAAACCTGAACAGGCTCTGTATTTCCAGCAACTTCAAACTGAATATTTAAGTCTATGGAATAACTTTTGGAGCAAGATGAATTTGGTATTAAGCTAAACTTAAATCTAAATTTAGTCCAAAATGGCATATTAAAGCTTGGAAAAATCATTCAATTCATACATGAAAAACCATGCTGGAATAAGTATTGTACTAAGTAACATTGTGTGAAAAGTCTTCTCAACGCTTAATTTACAGTTTCAACCGCTCTTTTTTATCAAAATAATCTTGTGGATAAGGGTCTTGACCTTTTAACTTATTACGATATTTCATTACACTAATCTGAACACCTTCATCCGTTAAAAATTCATTATAAAAATCCTGTTCTTTTGGATATTCAAAACCTAGTTTTTCAAATATTTGCTCTGACAATGTTCCAAAATTTTCATAAGATTTTCTATAACCAAAGTAATTAACAAATCCCATGACTGCAATCACAAGAAACAACCCAAAAAAATCCCAAAGCATTAATTTTAAAAATAAATCCCATGAATAGTTAAAATCAAAGATATAAAAAAGTAAAAGTACTATTGTCATTCCTCCCCAGCAAATAAGCGTAAAATAATAGGTTTGCATAATAATCGCTTTATAGCCTTTTTTTACTGAACGACCCATTTCATAGATCATATACAATAAGCCTGATTTAGGATCAAGAATGGCATAGACCTGATAACGTCCATCTACAGGTTTTTCATTAATTACGGCGATCAGTTCATCATTTTCTTTAAAACGAGCCGTTGTAAATTGCCCCAGTAAAGAATGTCCTTCTATTTCCCCCTGTAAACGTGATGCCATCTTTAGCTTTACCTGCCATCACCAAAATAGGAGCACTGGTAAGTAACGAACTACTTTCAGCCAGTACACCAGCAAAAGTAGTACCAGCGGCAACTCCACCCACATTTTGATTTACGGGTATTTTGGATTTGGCTTTTTCTAAAGAATGGATTGGGCCTTCTACCAGTTTTAGGTTTAATTGTAGACCAGTCATCATTCACTAACTTTTTTCTTATCAAAATAATCTTCTGGATAAGGGTCTGGGCCTTTTAACTTATTACGATATTTCATTACACTAATCTGAACACCATCATCAGTTAAAAAATCATTGTAAAAATCCTGCTCTTTGGGATCATCAAATCCGAATTTTTCAAATATCTGCTCTGATAATGCTCCAAAATTTTCATATGACTTCCTATAGCCAAAATAATTAACAAAACCAGAAATTGCTACAGAAACAAATAAAGAAATTCCCACAATCTCCAGAAAGTATAAAACTGTATTCATAGAATAGGAAAAATTAAAAATAAAATAAAATAAAATAAAAATAAAGAGGAAACCCCATGATAACAATGTAAAATAGTAAGTCTGCATAATAATGGCTTTATAGCCCATTTTTATTGAACGGCCCATTTCATAGATCATATATAATAAGCCTGATTTAGGATCAAGAAGGGCATAGACCTGATAACGCCCATCTACAGGCTTGTCATTAATTACAGCGATCAGTTCATCATTTTCGTTAAAACGTGCCGTTGTAAATTGCCCCAGTAAAGAATGTCCTTCTATTTCCCCAGTAAACGTGATGCCATCTTTAGCTTTACCTGCCATCACCAAAATAGGAGCACTGGTAAGTAATGAACTACTTTCAGCCAGTACACCGGCAAAAGCGGTGCCAGTTGCGATTCCTCCCACATTTTGATTTACGGGTATTTTGGATTTGGCTTTTTCTAAAGAATGGATTGGGCCTTCTACCAGTTTTAGATTTAACTTTAAATGTTTCATTTAGACACTCACCACCGCACTATTAAACTCTTTTTCTTCTTCTTTAATATCTTTAAAAGGACTTTCAGCACTCGTTTTTAATCGAAATGCACATTTCTGACACCAGTCTTGCATCGCATTATCCAAGACATAGTTTTTTAAATAAATTTCCAAGGCAACAAGCGCAATCCCAGCTATACTCAACATAGCTCCAGCTTGAATAGCTCGTATACCAAGAATTGCTCTTCCAAGTGCATAACGTTCAACATTATAATATAACGACGTATTTTTCATGAGCGGTAGATTTAGAAGAACACTAACACCAACAGCAAGAGTTAAAAATGAAACTACAAGCTTACCTAGTCCCAGCCCTATAGCATAAAAATTACCTTCTTGAATAGACTTACCAAAATTCTTTAAATCAATAATTAATGAAATTGTTGCCCCTGCAATCGCAAAATATGCACCACACTTAGCAATATAAGCAGCACGTTCTGCAAAAGAAAACTTCTCCATCGAACTGCTACCGACTTCCAAAATTGCAGCAGTTGTCGCCATCATACCCGACATATACGACAGGGCATTATCTACCGATGGATCATTATTAAATTTAGAAACCTGTGTTCCAAAGTTAATTAACTCAAATATTGCAACCACACCAGATACACGCAAACCTGCACTTGGTGAACTATTCGCAATAATCCGATCAATTTGTTTTGCTGCTTTACTTGGGTTGGTCGCGGCTGAAGAGTACTTTTTCCAGTTGTTCTGCACCATTTCAGGTGTCAGTTTAATCCGACCCGTTAAAGTTTGAACTGGAATAAGATAATACAGTGAGTTCTTTGCGACATGCTCAACCAATGCCCCACTATGAGCAAAGGTATAAAATGTTAAGCGTCCAAGTTTTTTTGCAAATTCCGAACCTGGCGTATATTTCATACTCCACTTCACTGCACTTTGAGTCAGTTCAGACATCCAGTAGAACGTTTTTAACAGGCTAAATTTTTGCCCATGTAACATATAACCGTTATTGGTTTTATCCGCCGCCCATTCTTGCCAAGCTTTATCCGCAGCAACAAATGCAGCTATTACAGTTTTGGTCGCATTTTGTCCATCATCCCAAGATATATCGATAATGCTAGGTGCAGCTGTATTGTATTTATTTTTCAAACTTTCTTGGTTATAACAAATTGCGCGCATATAAATATTTTCTTTCGCAATTTTTTCTACCCCTAACCAAGTTTCAAGTAATGCTTGTCCACTAGGTACTCCACTCATGCCATTGATCATATCCATGGCATGAACATAGAAAATATTTCCATACGGAACTTGCACTTGATCATCATATGCGTGCAGCGCATTGATCACAGCTTTAGACAACAACCATTTAATATGATCATCTGCAACGGCTCTTGCCCCTTTTAGCCCTTTCTCGATTAACTCATTTACAGTTGTATCAAATTTTGATTTTGCATCCACATCTAAATTTATTTTGTATTTCTTATTCCAGATTTGCGCACCTTGATCTTTACTTAAGGTTCCCATATCTTGATTAAAAATACCTTTAGTTGGGTCCTGCTTCTTTTGAGCTTCACGCAATAATCTTTCTTGTTCTTCTTTTGACTTTCTTTTATATATTTTTTCTAACTCATAATTAATGTCATCAGCATCTGTTAAGTTTTTTGGCAATTCATTTATTAGAGAACGTAGAATTGCATCTTTGGTTAGCTGAGCACTTAATTGATTTTTCTCACTTAATAATCTATTTTCCAAACAAATTTTAATACTATCTATACACTGAGAACTATGTAAACGGTGCTCATTTGTAAAAGCTCCTTCTTTCTTTGCTAAATACTCCATCACACTTTTAAATTCAGAATTACGTAATGAATTTAACTTCCTTGTAATACCAACAGGATCATACAAAGCCATACAAGCAAGCGACTTTGGTTCATTTTTAAATTTATTCAGGGTTGCGTTGATACGGTTTTCACCAAAACTATTTATATTATAAACCGTGGTTTTAAACTGACCTGCTGCAATACAATGTTCTTGTGTATTTCCAGCACTGATTAATACTTTCTGCCACTTCCCTTCAGTGACAAACTTCTCTGCATTTTTTTCATATTCACTCAGTTTTGCCTTACTCATAGGTACATGTGTATGAATGATATACGCAATTTTGGCCTCATCTTTAGGATTACTTTCTACCGAAATCACAGATGAATTAAAGTTATGTCCAACACCTTTGCAGGCAAACTCAGGAACACTTTTAGGGGCTACTTTACCAACAGGGAAATAAGACAAATGTCCTTTCGGCGTAACTAAATAACCAGCCCATTCCAAAGCACCCGATACTCGCTTTACTAAACGGTATATATATCCAGTATCAATCATCTCAACTGCATATTTAAAATGACTCAGCTGAATGTCTTTAACATTTTTCCCTAATGTTGCTGGTAACGCAGGTGCATTACCTCTAACCACGGTATAACGTAAAGGGAGAATATTAAAACCCGTTTTACGACAAAAAGAACACTCTTTTTGTGATTGACCTGGACTATTATTTTGTACATTTGCAGGAGTAGACTGCTTTGAAGATTTTCCAATTTTACTTTGTTCTATTTTTTTTTGGATCTCTTCAACAGATTTAGGATTCCTCATATCTGGCACAGGCTCGGTTTTCCCCAGAACAGGAATTTTGGATTGCTTTTTTATTTGCTGCTGAATCATCTCATTGAATTTAGAGTTGCTAGCATTTGGTGTTTTCAAATTCGTTTGTTGATTTGTTGTCATATCACACCCTATACATTTAAATCTTGCTGAATAACGGAGTACAACTCAGAATCCAGATAATCCATTGCATCTGTAAATGAAAGCTCACCCTGCACACAGTGCTCATAAAGGATGTCCGTGACCAAAGAATGAGCCATAAAATCGTGATGAATGATTTGCCCATATAAACCATAAGTCACGAGGTCTAAATTATTCTCTAACCCATAATGATTATGAGCTTGTAATAATGTTTTATGGATATTTACTGGATTTAATTGTGAAATATCTACTTCATTAAAATCATTAAGTTGCTGGAAAACACTATTTGACAATTCAACTAAATCCAATGCTATTGATTCGGCTTTATTTAAAGAACGCAGAGGTAGTTTTTTAATCTGAGTCCGTTCTTCACTAGATTCGGTGCTATAAAATCCTGTGGGGTGTAAGAAATGCCATGCTTCAAAGTTATCCAATAAACTCACTAAGTTTTTTTCTTCTAAAATGTCATTTAAATAGATCATTACTCGTGGATCATACCAACGAAATAAAATTTTTCTTCCTTGATCCGACACTACCAGTTTATTTCTTATCTGATCCCTTAACTCTTCAAGTGATTCTATTTTTGTTGTACCAAAACCATGTACAAAGTAGCTGTCATTTACAATGTCCTTATTGCGGATTAGGTTATGTAATAAATCATCTTTTACTTGTTCGAAAACTTTATGATCATCAATACAGATCAGAAAAAGATCAGATGTCACCATATCTTTTTTGATCGCCAAAGGAATATATGCAATATTCTTTTTTGCTAAAGCATTTACGACATCATCAAAAATGGATGGGTTAAGCGTACTATCCAATAAAAAGATCAGATGTCCATATTGATTTAAAAGTTTAAAACAGTGTTGTTCTAACTGAGCTCTATCATTCTGCTCAGTATCATGTTGAACCGCGGTAAAAATAGGTAAACTCATGATAAATCAA
This sequence comes from Acinetobacter sp. SwsAc2, assembly GCF_013391465.1. Classification (NCBI taxonomy): domain Bacteria; kingdom Pseudomonadati; phylum Pseudomonadota; class Gammaproteobacteria; order Moraxellales; family Moraxellaceae; genus Acinetobacter; species Acinetobacter sp. SwsAc2. The sequence continues at coordinate 62,108 of NZ_JACBEZ010000018.1, forward strand.
CCTTTGCAGAACCATTTTGAGCTGCTTGCGTTTGCTTCGCAGAACAATCAGGCAAATCAATTGCTGGCATATTCACGGAAGCACTCCCCAAAAACTGATGCTGCCCCGCCTTACTCTCAAACTTTCCAGCAGTCGTTGAAAAGATACCTGTTCCATTCATCTTAATTTGAGAACCACCTGCTGTCAGATTAATCTCAGTTGGACTCGTGATATAAACGGTATCTTCTGTAGAAATAATTTGAATACCTTTCCGCGCAATGACATCGAGTCTATCCCCTTGCGCTTGGATTTCAACCTTACCCTTGCCTGCATAGGCTCTTAGCCCGTCTTGTGCTGCAAAGAGACTGATTTTCTCACTGGCATGTGCAATGAATGATTTCTGCGTAGAAAGGTTAATACTCTCCCCTGCACTTTGGCTGATCTGACCATCAGCTGAGAGATAAAGGTTTTCATTACTGCTAACAGCTATGGAGTTTGGTGCAGAGAGAATCATGATGGCTTGTTTAAATGCATCTGCCTTGTTTTGATCTTGTTGTTCAATCTGTTCTAAGAAGCCTTTTAAGTTTTCTAAAACTTCAAGCGGATCCGTCTGTTGATTCTTCGCCACTTCACTTAACGCTTGGCTATTGTTTAAAGTCCCTTCAAGTTGTTGTTTGGCAGGTTGAGCATCCAGATGTGTACCAGCAGCTTGATCTTGTTTATGGCTACTAAGCAGTAAACCTTCACCTGCTCGAATCGCTCCCCATTGATCAGTTCGAAGCTCGAAGCCTTCTCCTCGTCCTTCACTTGTCTCTCTTTCTTTGGGATGGCTGAGGTTGCCGAGGTTCAGCTGAGTTGCACCATGGCTACTTTGTAGTTGAGTCGAGATTTGACCCGTGGTGTCATCGAAGCGCAGTTGGTTATAGCCTTCACCCCCTACTTCTTTAGAGCAAATCCCTGCCAGTTTCTTGGTCTCTGGCAATTGACCTTTCTGATCAAATTTCGTTGGGCTGCGCTGCGCTTCATGAATCCGTCCAACCACAAAGGGACGGTCAAGATTGCCATCAAAGAAATCAATCACCACGATTTCACCAATGCGCGGTAGAAAGCGTGCGCCATAGCCCTCACCCGCCCATGGGGTCAAAACATCAACCCATGCCGAGTCTGTATCATTGTCATTGGCGCCTGCACCACCGTCATGCCTGTGGTCATCGTTGCGGGTAAAGAGGAAGCGAACTTTGATCCGTCCCCATTCATCCACATAAATTTCTTCGCCACTTGGTCCCACGACTTTGGCACGTTGTGGGTGTGTGGCCGGTCGGTGCGCTATCGGGTTATAAGCTGGAACAGTCGTGATGTGACGACGCTGTAAACTTAGATGGTTGGCTTGGCGTTCGCTTGGCACTGTGCTGGTTTTGAGTGACCATTGGCTTTGTTTCAGTAAATGCTGAATTTGCTCACTCAGATCTTTGGGCAAGTTGTTTTGATTATAGAAAGTCTTGGTTGTGATCAGAAATTCTTTGTCTGCGTCACTGTGTTGATCAAGTTCAGGATGTTCATGTAACTCAAACCAATACCCCACTTGGGCATCACGTACGGTGCTCTGTGCAGTGAATTGTTTCGCCTGTTGGTTGTAGACATTACTCAGGGTTTGATTGAGTTTTTCAATTTGGCTGTTTGATGCTGCTGTCGCCTGATCTTCTCCATTTAAATCTTGCATCCATGCAGGGCTAATATGCCACGCTTGTTCTAGGCTGAGACTGGCATTGTCTTGTTGTGTGCTATGTTGATGCTGGCTTTGGACTGAACCTGCGCCTTCTTCTTGACTCAAGTGATCGGCTTGCCAACGTTGGATATGGACTGCAGTCGGTTGTAGGCTGCGCTGTGCACTCAGACTGATGATGCTGTCCTGTTGTTCGGTAGCACTAGAACGATGAAAACGAATCTGTCGACGCTTTAAGGCTTGGAACTGACTGTTGTCATCCAAGAGTCTAAGTTTTTGGGCTTGAATCGGATGACGAGTATGAGGTACATAGAGTTCAGCTTCATCAATTAGCCAGTTGATGCCTTCACTGCGCCAGAGCCGTGTTAGAAAGTCATAATCGGTTTCATTTGACTGCATGATGAAGGGACGAACATCGGTCTCTGTATTTAAACCAGAAAGATCAAGACTGAGGCTAGCAGCAAATAGCGGACTTTTGCTCTGCCATTCCTTAAAGAGTATTTCACTGACATCTCGCACACTTTTATTCATAAACACTCGGCTGTTGCGACGTTTATGCCAAAGTGCCGTTGCGTCTTCTAAGCGAAGTTTATACAAGGTCAGTGCACCATCACTTTGTCCTTGTTCGGCTTGAGTGATGATCCCTGTGCTGCGAAATAATGTGCCTTGGTCTGTGACCTGATCAACCGCGACTTGTACCCCGATAAATTGTTTCAGTGGAATCAGAGCATTGGTTGAGAGGCAGATCAATTCAACGTTTAAACCTTGGTTTAATGCATGTGTGCCTTCAATATGCTGCAAAAAGATGTCATGATTTAATGCAACATGTGAAAATTGTGCATGAATGGCACGTTTTTGTGCACTTAACCCCAATTGCTCAAGCACTTGAGTGATTGTATTTATCATCGTCTATATTTTTAAAAAGTAAGTTTCAGTCATCATTGATCGCAAACAACGATCATAAATTAGGCGCCATTATAGCCAGATCAATCCGACAAATGAGCAGAGTTTTATTCTTATTATGTAAACAACAAAATGCTCCGAGCAGCTGCGGAGCATTTTTATGGAAAATAATTTCACTTTGATTAAGAAATTTAGCGTTTTTCTTAATTCTCGAGCTGTAATCTACGCTCAGATAATGCTTTGCTCACCACTTGATAACCTGCAGTCATACCTAAAGTCGCCATAATGCCTGCCACGATTATGTCTGGCCACAAACTACCTGTACCAAACACACCTATTGCAGCAAAAATAACCGCCACATTCCCAATCGCATCATTTCGGCTACAGAGCCAGACCGATTGCATATTAGAGTCACCTTCTCTAAAGGCATATAAAATGATGGCACAAACCACATTCGCAAGCAAAGCAATCACACCAATCACCCCCATGGTCATGGCTTCAGGCGGAATTCCCAAAGCATAGGCATATATCACTTTACCAATCACGACTAGACCAAATAACGCCATGGTAATGCCTTTGAGCAGTGCCACTGTCGCCCGCCAATACAAACTCGCACCAAGCACCGCCAGTGAAATACCATAGTTGACTGCATCACCAAAGAAATCTAGAGAATCAGCCCATAAAGAGGACGAATGTGCATAAGCTCCACCAATAAGCTCCACCACGAACATAGCTAAATTGATCAATAAGGCAATCCACAATGCCATTCTAAACTTACTATTTGGCTTTTGTGGTGCGGGTGCACAACTGCAAGAAGAACATGCCATATACACAACCTCTATCCAGACGTAATCATTTTCTATTATGATTAAAAACTATGGAGTCGCTCTAAGGTCAAGCAAAATGAATCAACAAAACTCATCTCCTGTTTATTTGATGAAAGACTTAGTCCATAAAACAGGATTCAGTGCCGATACCATTCGTTTCTATGAAAAAAAGCATTTATTAGAGCCTTCTTTTCGCGGAGAAAATAACTATCGCTATTATCAAGATGATGCGCTTAAACGACTCATTTTTATTAAACGTTGCCGTGCGCTGGATATCTCACTCAAAGAAATTGAATACCTGATTGAACTGGAACAAAAGCCTCAACAAGACTGTAGTGCCGTCAATCAACTGATCGATGAACATTTAAAACAAGTCGAACAAAAAATCATTGAATTACAAAAATTTCAGATACAACTACAACAACTTCGGCAGTCTTGCACAACCCAATCAACCATTGATGATTGTCAAATTTTAAGACATCTTGAAGCAGGACTTACAGATGCATAAAACACATCAATACAAAATTTAGAATATGGGTATTACTCAGTTTTGCTACCTATTTACTCGAACCATTCGTGAGCAATGCAGGATTTTTATCCTTATTTTATTTAATTTTTTTATAAATTCACAAATAAAAAAAATCTAGCTTCACAGCAAATCTAATAAAATGATCCCCAATTATTTCTGATAAAAGGCCACAAAGAACTCTAGCTTTTTGATGATTAGAACCTCTGGTAAGTTTTATATAACCGCTCTTTTACTTTATAAAACAAGGATATTTAAATTTACTTCTATCCTTAGCCACATAAAACCATATATTCAATCATTTATAATTGAGCACTCACATCCAGCGTTTGAACATGTAATTTTCGCGCCTATCTCCGCTTAAATTCCGAGTTTTTTACTAGGTTGAATCTATTTTTTAAAGCCCTACAATAAACCCATATTTTTTTTATGCCTTAGTTTAATCATGAGCATTCATCACGTTACTGAACTTCTTTCTCCTGCAGGTTCGCTTAAAAATATGCGTTATGCATTTGCCTATGGTGCAGATGCAGTCTATGCCGGACAACCTCGTTACAGCCTACGTGTGCGCAATAATGAATTTGATCATGACAATCTGGCTATCGGCATTCAAGAAGCGCATGACTTAGGCAAAAAGTTTTATGTGGTCGTCAACATTCAACCGCATAACTCGAAACTCAAAAACTTTATTCGTGACCTCACACCTGTGGTTGCGATGCAACCCGATGCCTTGATCATGTCGGATCCTGGCCTGATTATGATGGTACGCGAGCATTTTCCAGACATGGATGTGCATCTTTCCGTTCAGGCCAATGCAGTCAACTGGGCTACTGTGAAGTTTTGGAAAAATATGGGACTGACTCGTGTCATTTTGTCCCGTGAATTATCCATTGATGAAATTGAAGAAATTAAGCAACAAGTGCCTGACATGGAAATTGAGGTTTTTGTGCATGGTGCGTTATGCATGGCATACTCTGGACGTTGTATGCTTTCAGGCTATATGAATAAACGTGATGCCAATCAAGGGGCATGTACCAATGCCTGCCGTTGGGAATATAAAGTTCATGAGACTACGCAAGATGAAAATGGTGATGTGATCCCAGTCCAAAATCTGAATACAGACTCCAATTGCTGTTCAAACTCTGATGCTGATGAACTGCATATGCAAGCACAGCATCAGTTTGATGAACCCGCATTACTACAACGTCATGATGAAGACATGTTTGCTGCTGAAGAAGACGAACATGGTACTTACTTTATGAACTCAAAAGACTTGCGCGCGGTGCAACATGTTGAGCGCTTAACCCAAATGGGGATCCATTCTTTAAAAATTGAAGGACGCACCAAGTCTTATTTTTACTGTGCGCGTACAGCGCAAATTTATCGCAAAGCCATAGATGATGCGCTCGCAGGTAAGCCTTTCGATTCCTCACTCATGACACAACTCGAAGGTCTGGCTAACCGTGGTTATACCGAAGGTTTCTTACGTCGCCACGTACATAGCGAATATCAAAACTATGAAAATGGTTCATCCAGTTTTGACCATCAACAATACTGCGGTGAAATTTTGGAACGCAATGATGATTATCTGAAAGTCGATGTCAAAAACCGTTTTGTAGTGGGCGATGTACTCGAACTCATGACCACTTCAGGCAACATCACTTTTAAACTGACAGAAATCCTCGATAAAAAAGGTAATCCAATACTTGAAGCGAAAGGTTCAGGGCATGTGGTTGAAATACCTGTTCCTGCTGATGTCGATATGCGCTATGCCCTGCTCATTCGTAACTTACCGCATTCAAGTGCCGACATTTCAGCGCCTGCATTGGCCTATGTTGCAAGCTGACTAGGGATAATGCTATGGCACTACGAATAACGGATGCATGTATTAACTGCGATATGTGTCTTCCTGAATGTCCCAATACCGCTATTTTTGAAGGTGATAAAATTTATGAAATAGACGTCAACCGCTGCACCGAGTGTGTTGGTTTTTATGATACCCAAACCTGTGTGGATGTTTGCCCAATTGCTTGTATCGAGCCACATCCAGAACACGTTGAAACACAGCAACAATTGTTAGAAAAATTTAAAGGATTGAACTTATTTAGCATCTAACCTTGGGGAAAGTAGAAAAGAAACCGAGTACTGACCACACTCAGAGTTTCAAAACAAAAACTGGGCAAAGAATAACAATAAACAAAAACTAAATGAAAAAGCCAAAGTGACTGGGGAGCACTTTGGCTTTTTCTTTGTACAAGATATTTGCTTTAACCGAAAAAAAAGGAACTGAGCTGTTAGCGACTCAGTTCCTATCAAGAGTAAAACCAAAGATCAGCGATACAACATAAAGGGGAAAAGCCAGCGTATATTTTGGGAGAGCGTTGGCTTTTTCATTTCACACTTACAGCCCAGAACGAATAATATAATCAAAAGCAGATAGAGATGCTTTCGCGCCTTCACCTGTGGCAATGATGATTTGCTTATAAGGCACAGTCGTACAGTCACCTGCGGCAAATACACCTTTGACATTGGTTTCGTTGCGATCATTAATCACAATCTCACCACGGTTTGAAAGCTCAACAGCAGTCTCTTTTAAGAAATCAGTGTTTGGCAATAAACCAATTTGTACAAAGATTCCTGCAAGTTCAACGGTATGTTCCACATCAGTTGCACGATCTTTATATTTCAATGCTGTCACTTGCTTACCATCACCCACAACTTCAGTCGATAGTGCATTCAGGATCACTGTGGTATTAGGCAAGCTATGTAACTTGTCTTGTAACACTTGGTCAGCACGTAGTTTGGTATCAAACTCAACCAAAGTCACATGTTCTACAATCCCCGCAAGATCAATCGCAGCTTCGACACCGGAGTTCCCCCCGCCAATTACTGCTACACGTTTGCCTTTAAACAGTGGACCATCACAGTGTGGGCAGTAGGCAACACCACGAGTACGGTATTCTGCTTCACCCGGCACATTCATTTCTCTCCAACGTGCACCTGTTGAAAGAATCACTGTTTTAGATTCAAGCTTCGCACCATTTTCTAAAGTGACTTCAACCAAGCCATTTGCTGTCTCATCCGCACCTTTGATGTTAG
>NZ_JACBEZ010000019.1:0-68106 GCF_013391465.1 Acinetobacter sp. SwsAc2
TTGCCATGTCACTGAATACTCGTCCTAGAAAAGCGTTAGATTGGCTTACACCATTAGAGAAATTTGCTCAGCTTGTTGATTATCATAAGACTTTTCAAACTGTCGCACCTCATGTTTGAATTCGCCATGTATTACCGCAAGCGAGAGTGGCACTATAAAAATATTTCGCCGCTCATTTTGGCAGAGCATTATGTTGATTTATACCGTGATGCTAACACGCATGCCACCATTACAACATGTCGTGTCCATTGTTTTGAGGGGCAGCCTAAGTATATTGAAGTCGATGTACAGGGGCGTGATGGTACAGAGTATTCAAATATTTATGATACCTCTTGGGTGCTACAGCCTTTCACCGTAGATTGTAAAGAGAATACGCCAGAAGCAGTGATAGAACCGTGCAAGATGCATAAAATGGTTGAGCTATCTGAGCAGTTATGTTTGGAATATGGTTATAGTCGAATTGACTTCCTATTGTCACAAGATGAAGTGCTGTTTAGTGAAATCACATTGACCCCAAATGCAGGGCGTATGGTTATTTCTCCTGTTGAGTGGGATGTAAAACTTGGAAAATTATGGCGCTCTTAATCATATATTGATAAATATATGAAAAAAGGAAAATAAATAAATTATTTTTATAAAGGTAGAGTCATCATAGGATTATTTATGATGGCTCTGGTGGTGTTTAATTTGGTATTTCTCTTGAGTAATTTAAACCAATGTTTTGTATAGGTTTAATGTTTTTTGATACTGTAATTTTTAATAAAAGCCATTGCATAAACCTCATCGAGTATAAATAAAAGTTATCCTCTTGCTAAGATGTTGCTATTTAAAAATAAGCTTCGTTTATTTAGTTGAGGATCTTCAACCGAAGGATAGATTTTTTCTACCTCAAAGAATTTGTATAGGTATAGGGGGACAGTTTTGTGTTGGATGGTGATTTAGTAAGAAAAATTTTATAGTGTAACGATCTACAATTTAATTTAAATACATCTGTATTTAAAAACCCTAATTACACAGTAATTAGGGTTTTTATTTTAGATTGGTTTAATTAGCGAGTGGCTTTTATTTAAACCTGATAAAAGTCACGATACCAATCTACAAATTGTTTCACACCATCTTCAACTGAAACAGAGGGTTTATACCCTACACTTTTTTCTAAAGCGCTGCTATCTGCGTAGGTATCAGGTACATCGCCTGCTTGAAGTGGGAGCAGTTCTAAGATGGCTTCTTGGCCAACGGCTTTTTCAATTGCTTGAATATATTCGATGAGTTTCACAGGATTGTTATTGCCGATGTTGAATATACGGAAAGGCGCATTGCTGGTCGCTGGATCTGGGTGATTGCTGTCCCAATTTGGGTTGGCCTTAGCAATTTGATCACTTGAGCGAATCACGCCTTCAGCAATGTCTTCAACAAATGTGAAATCGCGGGTGTGATTACCATGGTTAAATACGGGAATTGATTGACCCGCAATGATGTTTTTGGTGAACTTAAACAGCGCCATATCGGGGCGTCCCCAAGGTCCATAGACTGTAAAGAAACGTAAGCCTGTGGTTGGCAATTGAAATAGGTGACTATAGCTATGCGCCATTAATTCATTTGCACGTTTTGTTGCTGCATAAAACTGAATTGGATGGTCTACGCCATGCTGCTCGCTAAAAGGCATGGTGGTATTTGCACCGTATACGCTGCTGGTGCTGGCATAGGTCAGATGTGGTGTTTTCGCATAGCGGCAAGCTTCAATGATATTGGTAAAGCCAATAATATTGCTTTCTACATAACTCATTGGATTTTCAAGTGAGTAGCGCACGCCTGCTTGTGCAGCCAAGTGAATCACACGGTCAAACTGGTGTTCTTGAAAGCATTGATCAACTGCTGTTTTATCGGCAAGATTGGCTTGAATGAAGTCAAATTGGCCAGCACTTTGCTGAGCAGTTTGATGTAATAAGTCGATACGTGCTTGCTTTAAAGCAGGATCATAATAATCATTCATATTGTCAAAACCGATAACATTATCACCGCGCTCGAGTAGTTTTTTAGAGACATGAAAGCCGATAAAGCCTGCTGCACCTGTTACTAAAACATTCATTCATCGCCTCCAAAAATATCACGGGTATAGATTTTGTCTTCAACATCACTTAAGTCCTGTGACTTACGATTGGCGATGATGACATCACTTTGTTGTTTAAATTGTTCTAAATCATTAATCACTTTGGATTTGAAAAATTCATCTTCATTTAAGGTTGGTTCATAAACAATTACATCAATGCCTTTGGCTTTGATGCGTTTCATGACGCCTTGGATCGCTGACGCACGGAAGTTATCGGAGCCACTTTTCATCACTAAACGATAAATGCCGACGGTATTAGGATTTTTTGCAATGATAGAGTCTGCAATAAAGTCTTTACGGGTACTGTTGGAATCTACAATAGCTTGAATCAGGTTGCTCGGCACTTGATTATAGTTGGCAAGAAGTTGTTTTGTATCCTTCGGTAGACAATAGCCACCATAGCCAAACGATGGGTTGTTATAATGATTGCCAATACGTTGATCTAAACATACGCCTTCAATAATTTGACGGGTATCCAGACCGAAGGACTGGGCATAAGTATCGAGTTCATTAAAGTAAGCGACACGCATCGCGAGATAGGTGTTGGCAAATAACTTAATCGCTTCGGCTTCAGTTGAGTCAGTGAACAATACAGGACTGTCTTTTTTGATTGCCCCTTCGATCAGCATATCTGCAAACAATTGAGCACGTTGTGACTTTTCACCGACAATAATCCGAGATGGATAGAGGTTGTCGTGCAGCGCCTTTCCTTCACGTAAGAACTCAGGGGAAAAGATCACATTTTCAGTATGATATTGTTTTTTGACTTTTTGAGTAAAGCCCACTGGCACTGTTGATTTGATAATCATCGTTGCCTGAGGATTGATCTCGACCACATCTCGAATGACACTTTCCACACTCTGTGTATTGAAATAATTAGTTTGGGTATCATAGTCGGTGGGTGTTGCAATAATGACAAAATCAGCACCTTGGTAGGCCTTATATTTGTCAGTTGTGGCACAAAAATTGAGCGGTTTCTCGCTTAAAAATGTCGATATATCTGCGTCTTGAATCGGAGAGATTTTTTGATTCAACATGTCGACTTTCGTGTCGATGATGTCTAGTGCAATCACTTCATGTTGTTGTGAGAAGATCATGGCATTAGAAAGGCCGACGTAACCTGTGCCTGCAACTGCTATTTTCATATCAACCTGATTATATATTCTTCATATGAGGGCTTAAGTGAACCTTGTAAAGGATTTACATAAAGCGATTGCGTATCATAGCACAAACTATTTTTGAGTATTATGAAGGCTTTGAAAAAGCCATACACTAACTTATTGCAAGAAATGTTATGATACAACGCAGAATGCTGGTGGATGATAGAACATGCAGGAAAACGTAAACGACTCGTTGTCAAAACAGGCTGAAACACAGACAGATCAAAATATTGTGTTATGCATGAAATGGGGCACCAAATATGGGGCTGAGTACGTCAATCGTTTATATAACATGGTGAAGCGTCACACCACGGTTGATTTTAAAATGGTTTGTCTAACAGACCGCACCGAAGGAATCGACCCTGCAGTTGAATGTTTTCCCATTCCACCTTTAGCGCTTCCAGAGGGAAGTCCTGAACGTGGGTGGAATAAATTGTCTACATTCGAGCCAGACTTGTACGGTTTACAAGGTAATGCGCTCTTTTTAGACTTGGATGTAGTGATTGTTGACAATATCGACAGTTTCTTTACCCATCCGGGAGACTTCCTAATTATCCATGACTGGAAACGTCCTTGGCGTATTACAGGTAATAGCTCAGTTTACCGTTTTAAACTGGGCGCTTTTCCTGGATTGATGCCCTATTTTCGTGAGCATTTTGATGAAATTCGTCAAAAATTTCGCAATGAGCAAGCTTATTTGTCTTGGTATGTCGATCAAGAGAAAAAACTTTCTTACTGGCCTGATAGTTGGTGTAAGAGCTACAAATATCACTGTTTGCAAAAAATTCCGTTGGCATACTTTAAACCACCTGTAAAACCTGAAGGGGTTAAGGTCATTATTTTCCATGGTGAAATCAATCCACCTGATGCGATTAATGGTGGTGGTGGAAAATGGTATCGTTATGTATTGCCATCACAGTGGATTAAGGATGCTTGGCAATAATTGTCCATTAGACTCAGATTTTGAAGTGATCAAGTGAATGCAAAATATTGATATCGTGATTGCCTGGGTAGATGGCAATGATCTTGAATTAAAAAAGAAACGCCATAAATATCTGACCGGTGAAGATGCATCTGATGCGGTCAGTGCGACGCGCTTTGCCAGCAATAACGAAATTTATTATAACATCGCCTCCATTTTGAAATATGTACCGTTCTGTCGACATATCTATGTGGTGGCAGATAATCAGCGTCCTGAGTTTATCGATGAATTTGCAGCGCAAGGTTTGTGCGCTGTAGATAAAATTCGTGTGGTTGATCACCGAGAAATTTTCAGAGGTTTTGAAGAATATTTACCGACTTTCAATACCCGTTCTATTGAAAGTATGCTTTGGAATATTGATGGGCTATCGGATTATTTTATCTATCTCAATGATGATTTCTTTTTTAATGCGCCTGCGCAAGTCGAAGACTTTTTAAAAGCGGAAAGCTTGGTGATCTATGGTCATTGGCAAAATAGTTTTGCACTCAAAGCAAAGCTCAAATATCGTCAGCTAATGAGTCGCCAATTTGGAAAGCCAATTCAGCCGAAACATATGATTGCGCAGATGCTTGGTGCGGATGTTTTGGGATTTAAGAAGTTTTTTGAAATCCATCATTATCCACATATTGTAGATCGTCATGCATTAAAAGATTATTTGCTTGAGCATCCACAGCTTTTAGAAACGCAGATCAAGTTTAAATTTCGTAGTGTAGAGCAGTTGAATCCAATTTCATTAATGAACCATATTAAGATTCATAAACAGCAGGCGGAGTTGAAACCAGATCTAGAGTTGGCCTATCTTAAAAATCAGGACAGTTTGAACAGTTTTATACAAGCGCTGCATAATCCTGATATTAAGTACGGTTGTATACAGAGTTTAGATCAGCTCGATAGTGATGCTGCGAATAAAATCAGTACGGCTATGCAGGAAAAATTAGCAGGCTATTTGCCCCATTCAGTTTTAGTTTAAAGGTTCATGATGAAAGTTGTTACTTATTTGATTAATTTGGATGGTAGTCAGGAACGACTTGAACGAGCAACTCAGCAGCTGAATCAAGTCAACTGGCCTTTTGAGCGCTTTTCTGCAGTCGATGGTCGTGGTAAAGAATTAACTGAATTTGCAAACTACGATGATCAAGGGGCGAACGACGTACTTGGTCGTAAATTGATGAATTCAGAGTTGGGCTGCTATTTAAGTCATTATGACTGTGCGGAAAAATTTTTAAGTACAGATGCTGATTATTTGGTGGTGCTTGAAGACGATATGAAAATCAACCAAGACTTCAAAGATAAGCTTGATGGCTTGATTGAGTATCTCGATCAGCATAAAGAGCTGGATTGGTATTTGATTAACATTGCAACCAAAAAGAAAAAGCTAGCTAAAGATATTACGAATGTTGATGGTATGAGCTTGTGGCATGCTTTTTATTTCCCTATTCGTGGTTTAGGTTTGGTTTGGTCACGTCAAGGTGCAGAAGCATTTATGCAAGCTGGGAGAAAAATGACCATGCCTGTCGATATTTTCTTTCAAACATGGCTCAGTAAAAATGGGAAGGGTTTAGGTGTATGGCCTGCTTTAGTGAAACCTGCTGGTTTGGATAGCGATATTTTAGGCACCGTGGCAGAGCAAGGCATTTCTCGGAAAGAAAAAGAAGGGCGTAGTCTTTCTCACGGCATCAAAAAACAAAAACGGATGTGGCGTGATAAATTTTATGCCATGAAGCATTTGGTTGCATCGAAATAAGTAGTATTGGTATGAAAAATATAGTCATCAGCTTAAAGACAGCCACAGCGCGTCGTGAGCACATCGTGCAAGTGTTCGGCAAACAGAATATTGGATTTGAGTTTTTTGATGCGCTAACGCCTGATCTGGCTCGTCCTTTAGCAGAAAAAATGCAGCTTAATATTCAGGAAGAATTTTTAAGTTCAGGCGAATTGGCTTGTTTTATGAGTCATGTCTCGATTTGGCAAAAAATGGTGGATGAGCACATTCCTCATTTGGCTATTTTTGAAGATGATGTATATTTGGGACAGAATGCTGACTATTTTCTAAGTAGCGACACTTGGATTCAGTCCGATTGGCAGATCATTAAACTTGAAGCGTTTGCAAAAAAAATTCTACATGAACGTCAAGGCTTAGATCTAGGAAAACAGCGGAGTCTATTTAAGCTGAAGGGAAGACATGTTGGGGCAGCAGGTTATATTCTAAGCTTAAATGCAGCACAATATTTGATGGCATTATTAAGAAAGGCTGAAATTAAAGAGCCACTGGATCATCTGTTATTTGATCCGCAATATCATACGCAGGGTATGAGTCTGTATCAGATGAAACCTGCTTTATGTATCCAGAGTTATTTATATGACCAAGCTCAAGAGCAGCAGTTTGGTAGTATACTGGAAAATGAGCGTGTGGAGCGTCGTCAAACTGAAAGCAAAGCACGTACCTTTGGCGAGAAATTAGCACGTGAATGGAAGCGATTAAATCAGCAATTACAAACTTCACGCTATAAGAAAACGATTGAATTTAAATAATTTCAACCGCAGTCACGTACTGCGGTTGAATCATTTTTATACTTATTTAAAGTACAACCAATCAACTGATTCTGCTTTGGTTTTTTGAATGCAATCTTTCATTGCATTCCATTTGTCTTTTCTTGACTGATATTTTTTTATGTTGCTGAGAGCAATCAGTCCATAGAGGCGAGCTTTTGATGTTGATTTTTTTTCTAAGGTATTGAGAATTTCATGAAACACATCCGTAGGGTAGTGCTTATATGCAAACAGGATTTTTGACTTAAACCAACGATGATAAAATGCGTAGTCTTTCAGTGGCTCGCTTGATCCACCTTTATGATAAATTTTTAATTCATTGATTTTGATTAAAGGGAGATCTAATTTTTTAACTCTGAGACAGAGATCTTCATCCTCACAATACATAAAAAAGTCAGGATCAAAACCAGAAATTTGATCAAATACTGTTTTTTGTATCAGCAGGAGTGCACCACAGAGCCAATTGGTTTGATTCTCATACCCTAGGTTTTGACCAAATTCGTAGTTTTTATATTCGGAAGTGTCTTTGTCGTCATCATTGAGTTGGCGTGTGGTAATGACGCCATAATTCTGATGTTGTTTTGCATGTTTTAAGAGTTGTTCTAGATAATCCGTTTGTAGCATTCTTAGATCTGGATTGCCTATTAATAACTCGGCACCTTTGGCATGTGCTGCCGCGAGGTTCATTGCACGGCCAAAGCCAATATTGCGCTCAGAACCAATAATCTTAATATTGAGTCCCTGTAGTGTTGCATTTTTTCCAATCACTTCATCTAGTTGTGTATTTTGAACATTGTTTACAATAACGATTTCAAAGGCCTGACTATTAATAGATTGTTCTTTTAAATCAACCAGTAGGCTTTCTATGAAGGTCTCAGTATTATAATTAACAATAAGAATGGATAGTTGGATCATGATTAATCTATTTGAGAGGGAAGCAGTCATCGCCTGACTAGTATACAAGGGTTATTCGAAAAATCATGGTTCGGCTTTTGAAATTTTAAATACAGACAAATCTAAGTTGCATGAACACGATGTGTGTTGCATCAAAACTACATCTTCATGCTCTAAAAGACTGTGTCCAAGTAACGTAGAGGAAATCAAAAAAACATCAATTGAAAGCCTGAAAAGAAAATAATACGTGAAACTCTTTTGACAGGGATAGGTATGGATTGAACATATGTTAAAATCGCGAAAATTTAATATTGAATAATAAGTTAAGGAGGACGCGTGAGAATTCTTGTGACTGGTGGAGCAGGATTTATTGGGTCTGCTGTAATTCGCCATATAATCCAAAACACGGGACATACCGTACTGAATGTCGATAAGCTTACCTATGCTGGAAACCTTGAGTCACTTGCTCTCGTGGAAAACCATGAAAGATATCAATTCAGTCATACAGATATCTGCGATAGGGAAGCATTAGATACTTTATTTGGTGACTTCAAGCCTGATGCCGTCATGCATCTGGCTGCTGAATCACATGTAGACCGCTCTATTTCAGGCCCATTGGATTTTATTGAAACCAATATCATTGGTACATATCAGCTTTTGGAAGCGGCGCGTAAATACTGGCTTAGTTTGAGTGATGATGTAAAACAAGCATTTAGATTTCATCATATTTCGACCGATGAGGTTTATGGTGATTTAGAAGGGACTGCGGATTTATTTACGGAAACGACTTCTTACTCTCCAAGCTCACCTTATTCGGCATCTAAAGCGAGTTCAGATCATTTGGTACGTGCATGGCACCGTACCTATGGTTTGCCTGTGATTGTAACGAATTGCTCCAACAACTATGGCCCTTACCATTTCCCAGAAAAACTTATTCCCCTGATGATTTTAAATGCACTACAGGCTAAAGCTTTGCCTGTGTATGGCAATGGTCAGCAAATCCGTGACTGGCTCTTTGTTGAAGATCATGCACGTGCACTTTATAAAGTCGTTACAGAGGGCGTTGTGGGAGAAACCTATAATATTGGTGGACATAATGAAAAAGCCAATATTGATGTTGTGCATAGCATTTGTGCGTTACTAGAAGAGTTGGCGCCAAATAAACCTGAAGGGATTCAGTCTTATAAAGACTTGATCACCTACGTTACAGATCGACCTGGTCATGATATACGCTATGCGATAGATGCTTCTAAAATTAAAAATGAATTAGGCTGGGTGCCAGAAGAGTCATTTGAAACTGGCTTGCGTAAAACTGTTGAATGGTACTTAAATAATCAAGAATGGGTCTCACACGTACAAAGTGGAGAGTATACATCTTGGTTAGAAAAACATTATCACGGTTAACGCATGAAAATTTTATTATTGGGTAAGAATGGTCAAGTAGGCTGGGAGTTGCAACGTTCCTTAGCACCGTTGGGGGAGCTGATAGCGCTTGATCGACATGGCTTAAATGAGTGGTCTGGGGATTTAAGTCTACCAGAAGATGTTGTTCAAACAATTTTAGCAATGCGACCTGATATTGTTGTGAATGCCAGCGCATATACAGCTGTTGATTTGGCAGAGACAGATCAGGTCACTGCTGATATCGTAAACCACATTGCGGTTCAAAAAATTGCCGAGGCATGTACCCAAATTAATGCATTATTTGTTCATTACTCGACCGATTATGTTTTTAATGGTGATGGGATTAGTGCCTTTACTGAGGATGATAATACGCAACCGATCAATACTTATGGTCAAACCAAAGTACTGGGCGAGCAAGCGATTGTAAATTCAGGTTGCAGACATTTAATTTTTAGAACATCTTGGGTATATGCAGCTAAAGGAAAAAACTTCCTTAAAACGATGTTGATGCTTGCTCAAAATAGAGAAGAACTCTCGGTGATTAATGATCAGATTGGTGCGCCGACATCGGCTGAACTGATTGCAGATGTCACTGCACAGATCATACCGCAAGTTCAATCCTCGCAAGCTAAGACTGGGATTTATCATTTGGTTGCAAGTGGAGAAACAAGCTGGTTTGGTTATGCCAAGTTTATTTTCAAACAGGCACAATTGTTGGGTGAAAACTTAGTGGTCAAACAGGTTCATCCTATTCCGACATCATCTTATCCGACACCAGCCAAACGACCACATAATTCAAGATTGAATAATCAAAAAATTCAAAATACATTTAACCTATATTTGCCTGATTGGCAGTTAGGTGTAGAAAGAACATTAGTGGAGATACTCAAGAAATGAGTTTAAAACGTAAAGGTATTATTCTTGCTGGAGGCTCAGGAACTCGTCTGCACCCTATTACGAAAGGGGTATCGAAGCAACTGTTGCCTATTTATGATAAGCCGATGATTTATTATCCTTTATCAGTGCTGATGTTGGCGGGCATAAAAGAGATTTTGATTATCTCAACACCAGAGGACTTACCAAACTTTGAGAAACTTTTAGGGGATGGTTCTCAATTTGGTATTGAGCTGAGTTATAAAGTTCAACCTTCTCCAGATGGCTTGGCTCAGGCATTCCTGATAGGGGAAGAGTTTATTGGTGATGATCATGTTTGCCTGATTTTAGGAGACAATATTTATTATGGTCAAAACTTTAGTAAACAGTTAAAAGCAGCGAGTGATCTTGAGCATGGTGCTACGGTATTTGGCTACCATGTGACAGACCCAGAGCGCTTTGGTGTGGTTGAATTTGACCCTTCTGGTAAAGTTTTGAGTATCGAAGAAAAACCAACGCAGCCGAAATCGCCCTATGCTGTAACAGGATTATATTTTTACGATAACCGCGTGGTTGAGTTTGCGAAACAAGTCAAGCCTTCACATCGTGGTGAGTTAGAAATTACTGACATTAATAATGCCTACTTAAAAGATGGCTCCTTAAATGTTGAGCTGTTGGGGCGCGGTTTTGCATGGTTAGATACCGGTACACATGAATCGTTGTTAGAGGCTGGACAGTTTGTATACACGATTGAAAAACGTCAGTCGTTGAAAGTGGCTTGTCTCGAAGAAATTGGTTTTCAGCAAGGTTGGATTTCTCGAGAAAAGCTAACTGAAAGTGCTGAAGCGTTGAAAAAAACAGAATATGGGCAATATTTGTTTAAATTGTTGGAAGAGTCGAAGTGAAAGTAGAAACCACCAAAATTGAAGGTCTTTTGATTCTACATCCAAGTGTTTTTGGGGATGATCGTGGTTGGTTTATGGAAAGCTTCAACCAACAGCGATTTGAAACTGCATTAAAAGAGTTAAATTTACCCATTCCTACTTTTGTACAGGATAATCACTCGCTTTCGCAAAAAGGAGTGTTACGTGGGTTGCATTTTCAACGTGAACCCTATGCACAAGGCAAACTTGTACGTGTGGTACAAGGCAAAGTGTGGGATGTTGCGGTTGACATTCGACCTGAGTCAAAGACTTATGGTGAATGGGTTGGTGTAGAGCTGAGTGCAGAAAATAAAACTATGTTCTGGATTCCTGAAGGTTTTGCGCATGGATTTGTCGCACTGGAAGATAATACTCAATTTTTGTATAAAACCACGAACTATTATCATAAAGAAAGTGAAGGTGCGATCCTTTGGAATGATTCCACTTTAGCAATTGATTGGCCTTTAGAGGGCATTGAAGAAGTTTTGGTGAGTGATAAAGATAAAGAAGCTGATTATTTTAAAAATATATAATGTGACTCTGATATAGCTTAATTTAACTTTTCATTAAAAAAGCCTGATTAAATATCAGGCTTTTTTAATGAGGTTCAAGTCTTGGAAATTTTATCTTGAATAGCTTTAATGCTATTGAGGGTCATATCATTGTAGCTAAAACTAGAGAAATGTTTTCTATCCCATAGTGTAGTGCATATATCCTCTTTATGCCCGACAAGATATGGCAATGTAGTAATCACCTTTAAATCAGGCTTATTTTCGATATATCGATCGATTGCGTTGGTTTTAAGATCTTGATTTTTTTCATCCCATCTTAATAAATAATCGTAAACAGGTTGGTGGTAGATATTAAATACGGTTCCTGTGGTTTTGTTGAGCAGGACGTAGTTGGTCAGTTGATTTTTACTTAGTAGACGAATATCTGCTTCTGGGTGAAGGTTAGTCACATGGCCAGAGAAAATATCCCAGTTGAGAGACTTATCATCTAAAACATGATGGATATCCTCAAGCTTCTTTTGGATATCGTCAGGGAATAGCACATCATCTTCACAAATACTTATGTTGTTCCATTGATGATCCCGTGCATAGCGCAACATGTATTTATAACTTAGACCACAGCCAATCCATGGTGTTTTATGGCGGATACCGGGAAAGCTCCATATAGTTGGAATTTTATTTTGCTCTTTATGGAACTCGGCTTGTCGCTCTGTTGACTCAGGCAAACCTAAACACCAAAAGTTTGAAGTTGGATTCCACGTTTGATTCGTGAGCTGATAGAGCGTATTAAAATCGATCAATTCAAGAGATAATAAAACGCGATAAAAATAAAAGTTAAAAATATTTTGATCTTTTTGTACATATTGTTTAATGCGATTTTTTTGTTCAAGATATGCTTCAGTATGGTCTTTCCAGTACTGAATTCTTGTGAGCATATGTTCAACATCACCAATTTCAACAAAGTCGACTAAATCTGCGAGATCTGTATGTTGTTCGAAGTCTGAACTTTTTTCTGAAATAACCAGTGCGTGATTGGAAAGGTATTCATATAAGCGAGTGGTTTCTAGTAAGGCACTTTCATAATAATGAATGTTAATCACAACTTTTGCTTTACGGATTGCATGCCAAACATCTTCACCAAAAGCATTGTTGATGATCTTTACTTTGAATCTCTTTTCTAAAGCCTCTAGGTATACCTTGCGACGATCATTGTTTGTATCTCCATAAAAGAGAACATCATATTCGTGGTTATCACTTGATTCGCTTGCCAAATCAATAGGTGAAATCGGGGTGTAGTAAATATGGCTAAGAGGGAAGCGTTGGTTTAAATAACTGATGTTATTGAGTGAATAATCCATCACCAATAATGACTTTTTCAGCTTTTGCATATTTTCCTGACCGAACCAACGGTCTGAAACAGTTTGCTCCATCTGAAATGAGATATAGCTTTCGGGAAGTTTCTTAAAGGCCTGAGGACAAACAAGGATATGAAAAGAGTCATCGAAGCTCTTAAAATCGGTGCCAATTTTTACTTGATACAGAAGTCCAGCTTTGTCTAAAGCTTGTGATAAGAGTTCGGCAATAAATATGGTGTGCGGTGTGGCAATAATAGTAATCGATTTATTGTTTTCGTATTTCCATCGCTTAAAATTTAGCTCTCCGCGATGTTTATGCCATAAAGATTGAACACCATCTTTCCCATTTTGAATAAACTCTCTTCTGTAAAGTTGCCATGCTTTACCTGTACTACCTTGAGTTGAAATGATGTATTGTAGTGTATTAATAAGTTTTTTCATGAAAATACAGCGTCTTAATTAGAGTTAAGATGGAGAGCACAGTTAAAAGTATAACGTTTTATATTCAATATTAATAAAATATAGTGAAGTATTTAAACGATGAATTTATTTTTTTAACAATTTTTTTATAGGTGCGTCAAAAATAATTGAATATATCAATTTTATAGCCATTTTAAACATAAAAATAGGGAGTAAATAAACTGGTAAAATGTTGCAGGCATCACGTATTGTGGGGATGATTTCATCAAAGTGTCTGCGTCTTATTGCAAAAGAACAATTGCGAACTACTTCTTTGTATAAGAATATTTTGTTTTTTCTATAAATTTGAGGGGTGAGTTCTGAGTCTGATAAGTGATGTTGCCAAAAATCAGAAATTTCTGATCGAAATAAAATAATTTGTCGACGAAGGCGAAATGGCCCAGATGTTTGTTTGGCTGTCGCGATGACACTAGTCGCATGGTATCTAAAATCATTTAAACAGCGACTAGAAAAGTGGATATCTCCACGAGAGACAATTTTTGCCCATACAGACCAGTCCCCAATCAAATTGAGATGAGAGCAAGCTCCTTCAATTTGAAGATAAGTTTGCTTTTTGAATAGTACTGCACTGGCATTTGGAATCGTATTTTTGATATTGAGAAAACGATGGATGTATTCCCAGCCATTCATATCAAAATTATGTTTAAATAATTCTGAATCTAAATCATCTGTATGGCTTTTCCATGAGCCAGTAATCTTACCCTGACTATCCATCCGATGGGATTGGCTATACGCTAAAACAAGATTTGGATTCTGTTGAAAAGGTTCAACTAAGGTTTCTAAAAAGCTAAGATCAGCAACATCATCAGATTCAGCAATCCAAATCAGTTCACCTTGAGCCAATGCCATACCTTTATTCCATTGATGAAAGGTAGAGCCTGAGTTTTTTTCATTGATGATGCAGTGCGATACTTTGGGATGATCTTTATAGGAGAGTAGAATTTCCGCACTTTCGTCTGGAGAAACATCATCCAATAAGATAAGTTCAAAATTTTGATAGGTCTGATTTAATATGCTCTCTATGCGTTGTTTTAAGTACGGAGCATGGTTATAACAGGGAACAATAACACTAACAAACATATAGATATTCAACCAAATCGTCTAAAAATAGGAAATTATTCCTTATCCGCATTTCCCTTCAAGACCATATAAATTAAGCCGACAAAAATGACAAAAGCACCCGCAAGGCTACTTACACAGAAAAAGACAATGCGGTCATAGGTTGTTAAATTAAATAATTGATTGTCTAGAATATAGCGCATGAAAAACCACTGTACGATTGCAAAAACAATTAGCACAATACCACGACGACGGACTTCAGGACGCATAGCCATTTGGTTGCTCACAACTTATCTAAAACAGTGCGCTATTATGCCACTGCTGAGAATTGATCTCAAATAAATAAAAGTAGGCTAATCAAGCTCAAAATAATAATCTTGATTTTGTCCCCCATGCCTTATTTGAATCAGATCGTGATCCATCTAGTTATACATTTGGTTGTTTCTTATACGGATTGATATTGCCATAACAGTTTCGAAAACGTTTATAGGACCAAATGTATTGTTCAGGTGCTTGGTTAATCATATCTTGCATGGCAAGATTTAAACTGTCCACAGATAGCTGTAGATCTTTCGATAAAATATCTTGAGATAATTTTGTACAGTACACATCAAAACTCGCCGCGTCAGTATTACGAATACAACTTAATCCAATCAAATTGCATTGTGTTTTTGCCGCCATTTTAGAGACCAGTGTCGTGGACAAAGTATTCTGCTGGAAAAAATATGAATAAATACCGCCACTAGGTTTTGGCAGATGATCCGGTAAAATCACCGTCAGCCCACCTTGTTTTAAGTGTCTGAAGATACTGCGGATACCCGTTTCATCGGTGGGAACCAGGGTTGCATTAAACTTTTGACGTGCAGCTAGAATATAGCGGTTAATCCCTTTAATTTTATAGGGTTTATACATAATCATTGGTTGCGTATAGACATTTAACCATGCATTTAACAGCTCCCAAGAGCCAAAATGCGGAATAACCACAATCACGCCTTTTTTATTGGCTAAAGCCTCGGTTAGAACAGATTCCCCATGAATATTTTTCAATAAATCTAAGTTGTATTGTGGTGGCATTCCCCAACATTTTAAAAATTCAATATAGGTCTGACACTGGCTTTGAATACTGAGATGAACGCGTTTCTGGAGTGTTATTGGGTCAAGTTCAGGGTAGGCCAACTGAACATTAATGGTGGTGATACGCTTGATTGAAGAGTCACTATAGTAAAGCAGGTGCGCAATTCCGCGTGCGATGTATTGTAAAAAGGACAATGGAAAAAGTGAGATGATTTTAAGTAGATAATAAATAGCCATATTTTGACTCAGAAATCTTTTTAAAAGATGAGATGAGAGAAAATTTTGCAAAGAGACTTAAAAATCTAAGATAGATAAAATCAAAAAAAGATGAGCGTCTTAAGAACAAAATAAATGAATAAATCAATAGAGTGATTCAGTGCCAGAACTGCTGCAATAAAATATAGACTATCGTGAATCACTGTAAGGGGGATAGATCAAAAGTTCAAAAGAAATTTTGGAAAATTTGAAGCGAAAATAATATCTATGGAATGGATGGTCTGGTCTTGAATGAAAAAACCCTGCGCATGGCAGGGTTTCTTTAATCAAAATCTAAAGATTATTTTGTTTCTTCAGCTTTTGGTTTTTCACGTAAGCGAATACCTAAATCACGTAGTTGATTTGATTCAACTGGTGCAGGCGCTTGCGTTAATGGACATTCAGCAGTTTTGGTTTTCGGGAATGCAATCACATCACGAATAGACGCACCACCCGTCATGAGCATGACTAAACGGTCTAGACCGAATGCTAAACCACCATGCGGAGGAGCACCGTAACGTAATGCATTGAGTAAGAAGCTAAATTTCTCTTCTGCTTCTTCTTCACCAATACCTAAAGCTTCAAAAATTGCTTTTTGCATTTCTAGGTTATGAATACGCAGTGAACCACCACCAATTTCAGTACCGTTTAACACCATGTCATAAGCCACAGAAAGCGCAGCACCTGGGTTATTTTTCACATCTTCAACGCTTGATTTAGGCAGTGTGAATGGGTGGTGAACAGAAGTCCATTTGCCATCATCTGTTTCTTCAAACATTGGGAAGTCAACCACCCAAAGCGGTGCCCATTCGCAAGTCGACATTTTCAAGTCATGACCGACTTTAATACGTAAAGCACCCATGGCATCGTTCACAACTTTAGCTTTGTCTGCACCAAAGAACACGATATCGCCATTTTCTGCGCCAACACGTTTCAAGAGATCAAGCACGATTGGCTCGATGAATTTCACGATTGGAGATTGTAAACCTTCGATACCTTTTTCAAGCTCGTTTACTTTGATGTACGCCAAACCTTTTGCACCGTAGATGCCGACAAATTTCGTGTATTCATCAATTTGGCTACGTGGTAAAGAGCCTGCACCAGGAACACGTAATGCAACGATACGACCCTTAGGATCTTTCGCTGGACCTGCGAATACCTTGAATTCAACTTCTTGCATCAGGTCTGCAACGTCAACCAATTTCAAAGGAATACGTAAGTCTGGTTTGTCCGATGCATAGTCACGCATAGCATCTGTATAGGTCATGCGTGGGAATTTATCGAATTGAACATCAAGAAGTTCTTTGAACATCTTAACGGTCAAGGTTTCCATTAAATCCATGATGTCATCGTCACTCATGAACGATGTTTCAACGTCGATTTGGGTGAATTCAGGCTGACGGTCTGCGCGTAAGTCTTCATCACGGAAACATTTTGCGATTTGGTAGTAACGATCGATACCACCCACCATCAACAATTGTTTGAATAATTGTGGTGATTGTGGAAGTGCGTAGAAGCTACCATTTGAAACACGGCTTGGCACTAAGTAGTCACGCGCACCTTCAGGCGTTGCACGGGTTAAAATCGGAGTTTCAACGTCCAAGAAACCATTGTCTTCGAAATAGTTACGAATTAAGTTGGTTAGTTTAGAACGGAAACGTAAACGATCTAACATTTCAGGACGACGGATGTCCAAGAAACGGTATTTCAAACGAATTTCTTCAGAAATATTGGTGTTGTCGTCATTCAATGGGAACGGCGGAGTTTCTGATGCAGCAAGAACTTCGATTTCTTTACCTAAAACTTCGATTTGACCGCTCACCATATTGGCATTTTCTGTGCCTGCATAGCGACGACGTACACGACCTGTAATTTTTAATACGAATTCTGAACGTACTTTGTCTGCAGTTGCGAATGCTTCAGGAGTGTCTGGGTCAATAACCACTTGCACAAGACCATCACGGTCACGCATATCAAGGAAGATGACACCACCGTGGTCACGGCGACGGTGTACCCAACCGCAGAGGGTTACTGTTTCATCAATTTGAGTTTCGGTTAAAGAACCGCAGTAATGAGTTCGCATCATGGCGTTAAAAATCCAACTATATGGCTAAAGGTAGCGAATACGTAAACAGCGCATCGCCTAAAATTTAATGTGAGATTATGCCTCTTTGGACATTGAGTCACAAGGCGTAGTGTAAAAAAGGCATGAAATAGCATTTAAGCGTTGGTGTAAATTCAGCCTAAACGATAGTCACGATCTAAAAATAAAAACAGAATGCATCCAAAGATTAAAATCAGCAAAGCGACTTGGCTAAACTCATTAATACTTCGCCCTGTAAAATAATACAGGTCTGACTTCCAAACTTGCGTGGGAATATAACGTGCATAGTCCAAAACACTGACTAAACCGCCTAAAAGGCTCAGTATGAACAGTCCCATCGCAAAGCGTTTGATTTTTAAACTGACAGGAAAATGTTGCCGATAGGTTTGGTAATAACGCCAACTCATCCATGCCAACAAGGGGAGGGCCAGTGCCGATGTGCCAATTTGTAAAATGCGGTGTAGCGGATAATAGTGTCCTAACAGTAAGACCTTCTGGCTTAAAAACGCATGTCCGAACAAGGTGCGGAAGTCAGCATGGGTGAGTCCATCCCATAGCAGATGCGTAGCCGTGCCGAGCAGTATCGCGAGAATAACGGACACAGAAAATTTAAAAAAACGCAGCATACTGCTCAGCCTTAACTCATGCTGAATACCTAAAAAACGATAAAAACAGGGCCGTAATAGCACGTACCACAAAACACAAAAACTGAGTCCAATCCAAAGATCGGGGTGAATCAGTGAAGTCCAGTAGTGGGTAGTATTTGAATTGGCTTGTGTAAACAGTCGATAAAGATCGGGGGTCATACTGCCAATGGCAATGGCAGCAATGGGTAAACGGTCACCACTGAGTTTGGCTAAAGGGGGCGCGAGAACGGCATGTGAAATGGTAAAGGGCATGGATCTGTTGGCGTTGGCATCGACTTAGATGGATAGGGCAGTTTATCTTTTTTCTGCGATTGGAATGTTTTTTATTGCAATGAATTTGAAATGTTATATTATAACAATATTCAAAAATTGTACGCTTGAGTGAGTTCCATGGCTTTCCATAAAAATTTGATAACGCTCTCTATTTTGGCGGTGGTCGCACCTGCCGTTTTTGCAGATGACACAACAACACAACAACTTGAAACGTTGACCAGCCAAGCACATCCACTCGTTCAGACCGCTGCTGATTTTGCAGTCGCCGATCAGGTCATCGAGCAAAAAAGTTTAAAAGAACGCGCACCGACCATCGGGGATGCTTTGGCAGATGAGTTGGGGGTGTATTCAAATCAATATGGTTCAGGTTCAAGCCGCCCCGTGATTCGTGGTCAAGATGGCCCTCGCGTGAAGGTCTTACAACATGCTTCAGAAACAGCCGATGTCTCGACTTTATCGCCAGACCATGCCGTGACGGTCGATCCGATTTTGGCCAAGCAAATTGAAATCATCCGTGGTCCTTCAACCCTTTTATACAGTGCAGGCACCGTGGGCGGTCTGGTCAATGTCACCGATCAAAAAATTCCAACCAGCATGCCTGAAAAAGGTCTAGAAGGTACGGCGGGATTACGCTACAACTCTGGCAGTGATGAAAAGTTGGCCAGTGCTGGGGCGACGGTTGCTTTGGGCAGTCAGTTTGCTCTACGGGTTGAAGGTTCAAAGCGTGAAGCGAATGACTATATTGCACCGAACTATTTCCATGAGCATGAAGGTGAACTCGAAAAAGAACGTCGTGTCGGAAATACCTTTGCCAAAGGCGAAACGGTCAGCGTTGGTGGTTCATGGATTGGTGAGCGTGGTTTTGCGGGTATTGCCTATACCAACCGTCAAGATCAATACGGTTTACCTGGGCACAGCCATGAATATGAGAGCTGTCATCCGCATGAGGATCATTTGCACTGTGACGGGAGCGATAATCATGGACATACGGATGAACATGATCACTCAGGACACGAACATGCGCATGACGAACATGAGACAGGGCCTTGGGTTGACTTAAAGTCGGAGCGTTATGACTTCCGTACAGAAATTTTAAATCCGATTGCAGGATTTGAGAAGTTACGTGCCCATGCCAGTTATACCGACTACCAACATGATGAAATTGAAGGTGATAGCGTTGCAACTACCTTTAAAAGTAAAGGTTATGATGCGCGTCTAGAAATGGTGCATCAGCCGATTGCGGATTGGGAAGGTGTGGTTGGCGTACAGTACAATCAACAAAAACTAGATATCACGGGTGAAGAGTCTATTTTAGAACCGACCAAGACGCAAAAGTGGAGCGTGTTTGGTTTAGAACACAAGCAGTGGAATGACTTCCATTTTGAGTTAGGGGCACGTGTCGATCAGCAGACCATTGATATTGAGTCAGATCGAAAAGACTATGATGATTATGCCGTGTCT
Organism: Acinetobacter sp. SwsAc2; assembly: GCF_013391465.1. NCBI lineage: Bacteria > Pseudomonadati > Pseudomonadota > Gammaproteobacteria > Moraxellales > Moraxellaceae > Acinetobacter > Acinetobacter sp. SwsAc2. The sequence goes on from NZ_JACBEZ010000019.1 coordinate 20,117, forward strand.
TATTCGGGTGCTGTGAATTGGATGTTTGCACCGAACTATAAACTGTCTTTGGTCGGGTCACATCAAGAGCGTTTACCTTTGGCGCAAGAGCTTTATGCCGATGGTAAGCATCTTGCAACCAATACCTATGAGCGTGGCAATGAAAATCTCGATGTCGAAAAGTCTAATAACCTAGAGTTAGGTTTCCATTACGATACGGATAAAATTGATTATCACGTTCATATTTACCACAACTGGTATGACAACTACATTTATGCTCAAACTGCCTACCTTTACGAAAACTTCCGTCTAGTGGACTACACCCAAGACAAAGCGCGTTTTTATGGGACTGAAGCAGAAGCCTCTTATGCCATCAATGATGTGTATAAGATGAGCGTATTTGGTGACTATGTCCGTGGCAAAATTGACAATGAAAATGCGCCACGAGTGCCTGCTGGTCGTTTAGGAACAAAAGTGAATGCTAACTTTAGTGACACGTGGTCAGGAACGGCAGAGTACTACCATGTGTTTGAGCAAGATCGAATTGCAAGCTATGAGACCGAAACCGAGGGCTATAACATGGTGAATCTCGGCTTGGCGTATAATGGTCAGTATATGCAGGGCAATGATTATCGCGTGTATTTCAAAGCCAATAACCTCTTAGATGAGATGGTTTATTCGCATACCTCTTTCTTATCGACCATTCCGCAAGTGGGGCGTAACTTCACAGTTGGACTGGACTTTAGTTTCTAAGACGCTGTTTAAAGTGATTTAAGCAAAGCGTTCGACAACAGAAATCCTCTTGAAAAATCAAACAATAAAACCTAGTCTGAGTATATTGGATTAGGTTTTTTGTTATGCGTATCTTTCGAAAATTACATCAAAAGCTCAACTGGACATCGACCCGTTATGTCGGTGTCGTGGTGGGTTTATTGGCTCTGACTTATTTAACGTCCGCGATTTACCATAGCGTTAAACCACTACCTGATGGGCTGGACTATACGGGCAAGTTGCGTCATGCCGATGTCAAATTTATTGCAGATCAAACCTATATCGATGCACAAGGCAAGCAACAACAAGATCATCATATTTTCAACACAGTGTTTCAACTGATTGAAGATGCGCAAACCACGATTGTGTTGGATATGTTCTTGTTTAATGATGAAGTGGGGACATCTCAAGCATCACAACGGGCGTTGACTCGGCAGCTGACCGATGCGTTGATTGTCAAGCGCAGCTTACATCCGAATATTGAAATCAAAGTCATCACTGACCCGATTAACTCAGTGTATGGCGGGCTATTACCTGAGCATTACCGTAAATTGCGTCAGGCAGGCGTGGATGTGATTGAAACCGATTTACGTCCGCTTCGTGCCTCGAATCCTGTTTGGTCTGGTTTTTGGTATATCTGTTGTCAAAATGCAGGCAATAATCCCGACGGCGGTTGGTTAAGAAACCCGTTTGGGGATGAAAAAATCACCCTACGTAGCTATCTAAACTTATTTAACTTCAAAGCCAATCATCGTAAAACTTTGGTGGTCGATACCTCCGAAGGTTGGAAAACCTTGGTCACATCGGCGAATCCACATGATGGTAGTTCGCGACATTCCAATGTAGCCCTGTTGGTGACAGGCAATACCGCAATTGATGTGTTGAAAACCGAGCAAACTGTGGCACATATGTCTCAGGGCGATGTGCCGATGGTGATTCTGGGCGAAACTGCAGGCAATCCATCTCAACCGCAGGTACAGGTGCTGACTGAAAAAGCAATCCTAGACGCAACACTCAACTTGTTGAATACAGCAAAAGCTAATGACCAGATTGATTTGGCGATGTTCTATTTGTCTGAGCGTCAAATCATCAATGCTTTAAAAGATGCGCAGAACCGCGGCGTTAAACTTCGGATTTTACTCGACCCAAATAAAGATGCATTTGGTCGTCAAAAGAATGGAATTCCGAACCGTCAAGTTGCATCTGAGCTTAACGATGCTGGTATTACAGTGCGGTGGTGTAATACACAAGGAGAGCAGTGTCATAGCAAAATGATTTTAAAACGCCATGTGCAAGAAGCAGAGCTTATTTTAGGTTCTGCAAATTTTACCGCACGGAATTTGAAGAATTATAACTTAGAGACCAATTTGCGTGTGATTGGCCAGTCTAATGCAGCGGTGTTTACAGATGCACAGCAATATTTTGATGGGGCATGGTCGAACTTAAATGGTCGTCAAATGAGTGTGAGCTATGAGCAATATAAAGATGAGTCAAAACTCAAATATGGGCTATACCGCTTTATGGAATGGAGTGGTTTGTCGACGTTTTAGAGATTTTTTTCTTTGTTAGAAAAGGCGTAGCACAGCTAGGTAAGAGAAAGACTAAAATAAAAAAAAGCGCATATTGCGCTTTTTTTATTTGCACTTACTGTTCAGGATTTGGCGGGATGATTTGATCCAAATCTTTATCGGTCATGTTATCGAGTTCATGTAGATCGGTTTTGATTTTCCATTTTTCGGCATCTTCCACTGGGCTCGGTAGACGTGCTTCTAACCAGTCGCAAATGACATCGGGTGGAAAATCAGGATGGTTACACTGAATGACCCATGCCAAGAATTGCTTGGCTTCACCATTCATATACGGCGGCGGTGAAACAGGTAAAAACTGCGTCGGTAGGCGCTCATTTTTAGAAATATAGTTCAGTACATGTCCCAGCTCTTGTACCGTTTGCCATGCCAAAGGATGATCTACATCAATTTGAAACTTAAACCACCATGCACTTTTTCCATCTGTGCCATAAGCATCAATCAGATTTTTTTGAATACTGGGCACTTTTGCAAAATATTCATAGAGTCGATCAAAACTTAATTCAGCCACGATTGTTCATCCAATACATTTATAAACAAAGATTAAGTATAAACTGAAAACTCATGCATTTTTTGCTTTTCAAAGAAATCCAGCTTTAAACCTTATTGCTGTTATAACGACCAGTGATCTAAAATTGATGGTTTGTACATTTTTTATCCATAAAATAGGTTTAAAATAATAATATTCACCTCAGTGGAGGAAGATGATGAAATATTTAAAAATAATCTATGGAATAAGTTTACTCAGCTTATTTCCTGCACTGAGTTTTGCTCAACCAGCGACGCGTAATTATGGAAAACCGCTGACTTCGCAAACCCAGCGTTTCCCAACCTATGCTGGGCCGTATCAAGGAGCAATGCCCAGACCTACATCACCGCCTCAAATTGAGCCCCCTCATCACAGACCACCTCCGCACCATCCACCACATGGCGGATATCCAATGCGACCAGGTGTGAGTATTATTTACCGAGCACCCAGCTATTCAACCTATAGTCAGGAAACCAATAGCTATGTGTATGGGGATGGCGACTCCAGTATTGAAAGCCGTGATTATGTGTTGATTACCGATTGGCGACGTTTGGGACTGCCAGACCCACCTGAAGGCATGCACTGGATCTATGAAAATGGACGCTACGCTTTAGAAGCGGATTCAAAATAAATGAATCTTTGACTGATACAGAAAACCCTCCGTTGTTTAGACGGAGGGTTTTTTAGTGGTCAATAAAGAATTAAGCGAGTTCATCATCTTGTGGGCGTGGTGTTTTCCCTTCGGGTAAAGGCTTGTCGGCATGTTTATCCCGAATTACTGAAGGATAATTCCACGATGCATAACGCACCACCAAAATTGCAATCGCCATAATTAAAATTGAACCCGTAATAATCACCAAATCCATATCCGCTTTGTGGTCATGCTGGATATCGGAAATTAAAAGACGGGTGAGGGCGGTGATGGCGATATAAATTAAAAAGCGGACAGGCATGTGGTTGGTTTTAAAATAGATACCAACCATTGCACCCAGTTCTAAGTAGATGAATAACAGTAAAATATCATCAATCGAGGCATATTGTTTAATGGTCAGGATCTCATAAACGGTATGTCCTGCCGACCAAATCACCATACAGCCAATAATAAATAAAGCCACATAGTGAAAACTTTCTACTGCAGTATTGCCCAGTTTATCGATGAGGGTTTCTATTTTCTCTATTTTAGGGTCACGGTTGGTCATGGCTGCCTCCTGATATGTTGATGGTGGTTTATTGCATCATAAGCAAATTTCATGCACATGACGTATAAAAGCAAAAATAAAGCTGAGCCATAAAAAAACGCCTGACGAAGCAGGCGTTTTTTATTTAGTCTTTAGGCGATTAAGCTTGGCTGGTGAAGTAGTCTTCAGAGAAGTTCGTGATGACTTCTGCACCTGCTTTTACTTTTACAATACGTAAGTCGATTTCAGGCAAAATACGTTGTGTAAAGTAAGCTGCAAGCGCCAGTTTGTTTTGATAGAAGTCACCATCTTTGGCTTTTGCAGCATTGGCAATTCTTGCAAACATATAGGCAAAGCTGAGTAGGCCGACTGCATGTAAGTAATCCACTGCTGCTGCATTCGGGAACTCTGCACTTTCAGCAGCACGTTCAAGGATATACTTAGTCACTTCTTCCACTTCAGTTGCCGCATCGAGTGTTGCATCTTTAATGAAGTTTAGGTCAGCGTCTAAGCTGTTAGCAAAGTCACGGATTTCAGTAATGTAGTCTGCAATGAATGCACCACTACATTTAATGGTTTTACGACCGATTAAATCTTGAGACTGAACGCCGTTGGTGCCTTCATAGATTTGTGCAATACGTAAGTCACGTACACATTGCTCCATGCCCCATTCACGAATATAACCATGACCACCGAAGACCATTTGTGCATCTAAAGTTGCTTGGAATGCTGTGTCAGTTAAATACGCTTTTGCAATTGGGGTTAATAAGGCAACACGGTCATTGGCTGCTTTCACCGCTTCAGGGTCTGTTGAGAATTTAGTGATATCCAGTTGCTGACCGACATATACTGCAAATGCGCGAGATGCTTCATTATTGGCACGTGCATTCAGCAACATACGACGTACATCACCATGAACTAAAATGCTGTCTGCAGGTTTAGCAGGCGATTGAACACCAGAAGCGCTACGACCTTGTAGACGGTCTGTCGCGTACTGTGCAGCATTTTGGTAAGCAAATTCAGATGCACCTAAACCTTGAATACCCATCGATAAACGTTCGTAGTTCATCATCACGAACATAGCCGCAAGGCCTTCATTTTCTTTACCGACCAAGTAACCTTTGGCACCGTCAAAGTTCATTACACAAGTTGCAGACGCTTTGATCCCCATTTTGTGTTCAATTGAACCTGGACCTGCTGCATTACGCTCGCCCACAGAACCATCTGCATTCACTAAGAATTTAGGTACGATGAAGAGTGAAATACCACGTGAACCCGCAGGTGCATCTGGTGTTTTCGCTAGAACCAAGTGAATGATATTTTCAGCTAAGTCGTGGTCACCACCAGTAATAAAGATTTTGGTCCCTGTAATGTTATAGGTGCCGTCTTCGTTACGTTCAGCTTTAGTTTTGATAATGCCTAAATCTGTACCTGCATGTGGCTCAGTTAGACACATGGTCCCAGACCATTCGCCTGAGTAAATTTTAGGTAAATAGGTTTCTTTTTGTTCTTGCGATGCGTAGCTGTTCAGTGCCATACCTGCACCGACAGAAAGAAGCGGGTAGAGCATGAATGATGGGTTGGTTGCGAACAGCATTTCATCTGCAAGAACCGTCAGCATTTTTGGCATGCCTTGACCGCCCCATTCTTCATCAGCCGCTAAGCCAATCCAACCGCCTTCAGCATATTGCTTAAATGCTTCTTTAAAACCAGCAGGTGTAGTCACTGCGCCATTGCTAAATGTTGCACCTTCTTCATCACCTGTACGGTTTAAAGGCAGGGTTACGTTTTGCGCAAATTTAGCCATTTCCTCGAGGATCGCTTCAGCCGTCGCACTGTCTACATGAGCTAGATTTTCATTAGACTGCCAGAACTGATCTGCGTTGAAAACGTCATTGAGGATAAATTTCATATCCGCAAGTGGGGCATTATAAATTGGCATGTTCGTTCACCTGTTTATTGTTTGAATCTCTGTAGACTTAGGACAGCTTAATTAACAACGGAGAGTGTTGTCAGATGACCCAAGCGAAATAACGCTCTATTTATAAAGAAAAAGGACCGCCAAAGCTATGACTGTCCTTTTTCATTTCTGTACTCAAGAGTACAACTATTTCAAATATCGAATTAGTTATTAATTACTTAGAATGAAAAGTGCTCTGCATCTAATGCAAGTAACGGTTCTACGCCACCAGCAATCACGTCAACGTGTGAGCGAACACGTGGAAGAATCTTCTTGAAGTAGAAACGAGCTGTCGTGACTTTCGCATTATAGAAGTCAACGTCAGTTGTACCTGCAGCCAATGTTTCTTGAGCCACAAGTGCCATACGTGCCCATAGGTAAGCAAGCGTTACATAACCAGAGAAGTAGAGGTAATCGACCGCAGCAGCACCCACTTCATCTGGGTTTTGCATTGCTTTCATACCAATTTGCATGGTTAAGTCGCCCCACTCTTTGTTTAGAGCAGCAAGAGGTTCAACAAACTCTTTCATTGCAGCATTGTCTTTGTTTGCTTCAACAAATTTGTGAATAATCTTAGTGAAGTCTTTCAACATTGCACCTTGAGTACCCAAAACTTTACGACCTAACAAGTCAAGTGCTTGGATTTCAGTTGTCCCTTCGTATAAACACGCAATACGTGTATCACGAACGATTTGTTCCATACCATGCTCTGAAATAAAGCCGTGACCACCAAACACTTGAACGCCGTGTTTTGCAGATTCAGAACCCGTTTCAGTCAAGAATGCTTTTGCAATTGGAGTAAGCAGTGACAAGATGTTGTCAGAAGATTTACGCTCTTCTTCCGTTGCACCTTGCTCAACCACGTCCGCATGTAGAGACAATAAGTAAACCAGTGCACGACCACCTTCAGCAAATGCTTTTTGAGTTAACAGCATGTTACGAACAGCAGGGTGAACAATAATTGGATCGGCTTCTTTTTCTGGTGCTTTAGGACCTGTTAAAGAACGCATTGCCAAGCGGTCTTTCGCATAGGTTAATGCACCTTGGAATGCACCTTCAGATGCAGCAAGACCTTGAACAGCAGTACCAATACGTGCGGTGTTCATGAAAGTGAACATGCAGTTTAAGCCACGGTTTTCAGGGCCAATCAAGAAACCTTTTGCATTGTCAAAGTTGATGACGCAAGTTGCGTTACCATGAATCCCCATTTTGTGTTCGATTGAACCACAACGAACTGCGTTACGCTCGCCTAAAGAGCCATCTGCATTTACATTGAACTTTGGTACGATAAATAGTGAAATACCTTTAGTGCCTTTAGGTGCGCCAGGAAGACGAGCAAGAACAATATGGACAATGTTCTCAGCCATGTCATGTTCACCTGCTGAGATAAAGATTTTCTCGCCTGTGATGGCATAGCTACCGTCAGCTTGTGGTTCAGCTTTAGTACGGATAATACCCAAGTCAGAACCAGCGTGTGATTCTGTTAAGCACATCGTACCTGTCCAAACACCTGAAACAAGGTTTGGTAAGTAAACATCTTTTTGTTCAGCTGAACCGTGATGTTCTAAAGTACGAACTGCACCATGAGAAAGACCTGGGTACATGCCCCATGCCCAGTTTGCAGTACCGACCATTTCTGAAATCACGTTACCCAAAGAAACAGGTAATGCTTGACCGCCGTATTGTTCTTCAGCAGAAAGAGACGGGAAGCCAAGTTCGATATATTTTTGATACGCTTCTTTAAAGCCAGTTGGAGTTGTAACAACGCCATCATTCCAAGTACAACCTTCGCGGTCGCCGCTTTGGTTGATTGGAGACAATTCGTTTTCACAGAAATCTGCAGCAGCTTCTAAATATTGGTCAACCAATTCACGGCTTACGGTTTCCTGAAATGCAGGCAATTTAGAATAGTGTTCTTCTGCATTCAATAGCTCATGCAGTACGAATTGCATATCACGTAAGGGCGCTTTGTATTGTGGCATATCGGTTTCCTCAATACTGGTTTAACCAGCTTATAATCCTAATAAACATAAAAACGTGTCTTCTTTGACACGGATTGGAATAACTTAATCGTGCAACATCTTCTAATTTGGTACAAGCGGTTCAGGTGCTTTTCTTGGTGACTGTAAAGTCAAATAAATATTATTCAAAATCGCTAAGTGCACTGAGTGTAAACAGTTTTGCTGCTTTTGGCATGACATAAATAGTCAAAAAGCGTAAAAAGTTATGTCCAATAAAAAAGGCGCAATTTGCGCCTTTTTATATATTTATGCTTTTTAAAGTGGCTTAAGCAGCCTTATTCGGTGCTGAAACAGGGGCTTTAGGCTGGAAGTGAACGATACATTTGCCATCTACTGTTTGTGTGCCAACTTTTAACTGCACGACTTTACCATCGGTTTGACCTTGGCAGGCTTTGGTCGCAGCTTGTTGGCGCGCTTGACGTTCAGCTAAACGTTGATCGTATTGCTGAGTTAACTCAGCACGTTTCGCATCGGTTAGTGGTTCGCCACGCTGCATATGCATGCCACGGAATTCACCACGATCGGCTTGATCACCACGCATTGGGCGGTGTTCACCACGTTTCATTTCATCACGGTTCGGTTTAAATGAAATCGCACATGTGCCTTCTAGTGTTTGTTCACCTGCTTTAACTTGGACTGCTGAACCCACTGCTTTGCCATCGCAGGCTTTTTTAATGTCTTGCATGACCTGCTTGCGTTCAGTACGCATTTTTTCAAACTGTTCGCGTTGTTCAGGTGTCATATGACGGTCTTTTTGATAATGACTATGCATATGTTGCGACTGCTCCATATCTTTTGGTGCTTGGGTGGATTGACAGGCAGTCAACGCACCTACAGATAAAACGCTGGCAGTGGCTAAAGCAATTTTTGTCATCTTATTCATTCTACAACTCCCCCATACAAGAGCATGTGATTTTGGATGATTAAAGATTAAATAATAAAGATGTAGAAACAATGGAGAGTTTTTTGATGCAGTGTTCTATACAATAACAAGGCAAAAGAATGACCGAGAGATTGCTTTTGAAGATTCGCCGCGTACCGATTGCTTTACGCTTATTCCTCACTGTATTGCTGACCACTTTGGTGATTACCACGGTGAGTTTAGGTGTGCTGCATTGGACGATGCAAAAGAATTTTGCCAAATATGTGGCGGACGTGGAAATGCAAAAGCTCGATCATCTGATTGATAACTTGGCTGGCGTTTATAGCACTTATCATGACTGGGGCAATGCCATTCAAGCGCAAATTTTGCAGATTGAAGGACATGCTGCGCCAGATGATTATGACCGTCTCTCTCGTTGGTGGTTACGTCGTCAGTACGACATTGCTTTGCAACAGCGTTATTTTAAAGAAAATACCAAAACCTTACTCAGTGATGTTTCTACCACTGAAGTCAAACATGAAAAACAGATTTTAACCGAACAAGAACTGCAAGCTTTGGAGGAAAACTTACCTTCGGAGTTTCAACCCTTCGAAGGTTTAAAGTTCCCGCTCAGCGCCAATCAAAATGTTTTCCGCCCAGATCGTAAAAAAGAAGAGATTGAACAAGAGAGCAAACAAAACACAGGTAAAAAACAGTTTATTTCCACGCCTGACCGTTTAGGTCTTAGCTCGCGTTTGTCTTTATACGATACGCAGCGTCAGTTCGTGGTCGGTGAACCTTCGGATGATCAAGTTTCTTTCCGTCCTATTGTGGTGAATAACCAAGTGGTGGGGTACTTGGGGCTGAAACCAGTCCTCGATCAAGATGATGCATTGAGTATCAATTTCTTTAGTAATCAAAAACGTTATTTATTACTGGTCTATGGTTTAACCGTTTTTGCCAGTTTAATTGCTGCGTTGTTACTTGCGACTTATTTTAAGACACCGATTCAACGCTTGTTGAATGGTACGCGTGAATTAACCAAGGGTAATTTTCAGCATCAAGTTAAAGTGAATCGAAACGATGAGCTGGGTGATTTATCCAATGAACTGAACCAACTGGCGGTGATTTTAGATCAGCATGAAATTTCACGTCGTCAGTGGGTGTCAGATACTTCACACGAGTTGAAAACACCGCTGGCAGTGTTACAAGCGCAGATCGAAGCGATGCAAGACGGTATTCGAAAGCCAACGCCTGAGCATTTTGAATCGATGTTACGCCAAGTCACCAGCTTGAAAAAACTCACGCATGACTTGGCCGATTTGGCACAAGCGGAAGCACAGCAATTAAACTGTTACTTTGCAACCGTAAACCCGTGGGCGGTGATTGAGCAAGAAGTGGAAAACTTTAAGCCTAAATTTGAACAGGCCCATTTAAGCATTAGTGTCGAAGGTGAGGGCGCCGAGTTACAACTTGATATTGACCGCTTTAAGCAAATCATGGTCAATTTGTTGGGTAATAGCATTCGTTATACCGAAGCGGGTGGTCAGGTTCGAGTCCATACGGAACAGTCCGCAACAGATTGGACGGTCTATGTCGATGACAGTCCATATGGTTTAACTGATGAGCAACTGGCACGACTCGGTGAGCGTTTCTATCGAGTCGATGACTCGCGTACACGGAGCACAGGTGGTACAGGTTTAGGTTTGGCTTTATCGGCTAAACTGGCACAGGCTTTGGGCGGCGAATTGAGTTTTGATCATTCGCCTTTGGGTGGTTTACGTTGCAAGTTAACGTTCCCAAAAAAATGAAACACAAAAGGAAGTATGTATGAAACATATTATGCTGGTTGAAGATGAAGTAGAACTTGCACAATTAGTCCGCGATTATCTTGAAGCAGCGGGCTTTGAAGTCAGTATGTTTCACGATGGTCAGGAAGCCTATGATAGCTTTACGCAGCGTAAACCGAGTCTGATGATTTTAGACTTGATGGTGCCGCGTATGGATGGCTCGACCATTTGTCGTAAAGTCCGTGAACAGTCGGATTTGCCGATCATTATGGTCACCGCGCGTACGGAAGAAATCGACCGCGTGCTTGGCTTGAACATGGGGGCAGACGACTATGTGTGTAAACCCTTTAGCCCGAAAGAATTGGTGGCGCGTGTTCAAGCCGTGTTACGTCGTTTAGAGCGTAAGGCTGAGCCTGAAGATCAGTCTTTGTTCCGTATGGATAAAGCGCAACAACGCATTTGGTATCAACAAAAGCCTTTAAACTTAACGCCGACCGAGTTTCGTTTACTGGAGTTGTTTTTAGAGCATGTGGGTCAAGTCTATTCACGTGCACAGTTGCTGGATCATATCAACCCAGACAGCTTTGAAGTGGCTGACCGTGTGATTGATAGTCATATTAAGAACTTACGTCGTAAGATCTCTGATGCGGCTGAAACAGGTAACCGTCATGAATGGGTTCAGGCGGTATATGGGGTAGGCTACCGTTTTGAATATCCTGAAGATTAATTCAGTTTTCTGAACGATAAAAAAAGCGGATAAGCTGAGGTTTATCCGCTTTTTTTATGGGGTTCAAGCAAATGCGGCAATCAAAATCAGCAGTTTGCTTAAATCTCCAACTGGTGAAATGAAACCGAGCAATCTGCAATTTAAAAGGACAAGACTGGTTGATCGTCTGTGCAAGCGGTACAATTCATTTTTTTATCAGATGAGCATGTGTTTTGAGCAGCGAGACGCCTAAACTTCAGCGCCGTTTAAAGAACCGCCATATTCAATTGATCGCCATGGGGGGTGCAATTGGCACAGGGCTGTTCTTAGGTTCAGCACATATTATTGAATCTGCTGGCCCATCTATTATTTTGGGTTATATGATTGGCGGTTTGATTGCATTTTTAATTATGCGTCAGCTCGGTGAAATGATTGTACATGAGCCAGTGACGGGTTCATTCAGCTACTTTGCCTTTAAATATTGGGGGCGGTTTTCAGGCTTTTTAACGGGCTGGAACTACTGGGTACTGTATATCTTGGTGGTGATGACTGAACTGACCGCGATTGGTAAGTATGTGAATTACTGGTGGCCACATATTCCTGCGTGGGTCTCGGTGCTGGTATTTTTTGTGGTGATCACACTGGCCAATCTTGCCAATGTCAAACTGTATGCGGAGTCTGAGTTTTGGCTGTCGATGATTAAAGTTGTGGCGATTATCGCCATGATCATTTTCGGGGTTTACCTGTTGTTGACGGCTGATGTCGCTTCAACCGCATCTGTCACGAACTTATGGGCACATGGCGGGTTTTTCCCACATGGCTTTGAAGGCTTGTTTTATATGCTGGCCTTTATGATGTTTGCCTTTGGTGGCATTGAGCTGATCAGTATGGCGGCTGCGGAAACCGAAGATCCTGAAAAGAACATTCCAAAAGCCGTCAATCAAACGGTGATTCGGGTTTTCCTATTCTATATTTGCTCGCTGGCGATTCTTTTGTCTCTGGTGCCTTGGAATCAATTGGATTTGGGGGGCTTAGATAAAAGCCCATTCGTACTGATTTTTAAGCAAATAGGCATTGATTGGGCAGCGCATTTACTCAATTTTATTATTCTGACGGCATCGGTTTCTGTTTGTAATAGTGGGATGTATGCCAATAGTCGCATGCTATTAGGTCTGGCCGAACAGGGTAATGCCCCGCAAGTTTTTAAGCAGGTTAATCGACAAGGGACACCGATTGCGGCTGTTTTATTTTCAGCATTACTGATTTTTGGTTGCGTGCTGTTGAATTACTTTTTGCCTGAAAAAGCGCTCAGTTATCTGATTTATATTGTGGTCAGTGCTGCGGTGTTGAATTGGATGATGATCAGTTTGATCCATCTTAAATTTAGACAGAGTATCAAAAAGCAGGGCATTCAAACTAAGTTTCCAGCGTTATTTGCACCGTTTAGCAATTATTTTGTTTTAGTGTTTATGCTGATGATTTTATATATCATGTGGAATCAAGGTTTTATGCTTTCCGTGTTGATGCTTCCTGTGTGGATCCTCGTGTTATTTGTGTTATTTAAAACATTGAAGGCGAAGAAGAGCTAAAGCGCAAGTGATGATGTTGAAAAGGACTCATATTGAGTCCTTTTTTTATTGGGTTTTTGATCATTTAGGGTTCTGGTTCATGGGTGAATTATAAGTATCTAAAATAATGTTTTAATTTGTCTTTTTACTTTTACGTTTGTTTTAGACAAAGTCGATGAGTCGATATTCAAATCAGCAACTGAATATGAAAATGAACAAGATTTTACTGATTCTCAATGGGTCTTTATCTGAGGTTTGGCATGACCTGCTGATTAACTTGGGTGGAGAGTGAGCTACTCTCATACTTCAACTTTTCGGATTGATATGTATAGATAATTAAATAGGCAAAATTGAGAAAAGAGTGCTTGTATTTCCGACAGATTGAAGCAGTGGGCTATAAAGTTGCTTTTAAAGTACTCAAAAATTAACTTTAAGGAGTCAGGTTTAGCTTCGGTTATCCTGAAAACTATCCACAATTTCTGCGGATAATTTTGGGGGTAAGTCTAATTAAGCTTATTTTTCCATGTACGTTTTGGCTTACAACTATTCAAGTCGATTGCGTCTAGGTCAGTCCCAAGATTTTTTATATGATGCAGTCATAGAGAACAGGAAGTTCCAAAACATAAAACAAAAATGATAAGTTCAATACTAGGATGTGAGGTACGACAGGAGTTATACCTAGCTAACCAATACGAAAAAGCTCGACAGGATGTCGGGCTTTTTTTATGATCTATGAATGCCTCATTTCACTTTTCGTTTCAAAATTTGGGTTCAAATGGGCAATACGTAGAAAACGTCGAAAAACTGTTTAGCCGAGACAATATGCGTTCAAACCGATGATCTGTTTGATACAGTGATAGGGTTGTGCTTTAGAACATGTAATAGGAATAATTAACAATCTTTTTCACTCAATACATATTTAGGTGATGGCTTGAAGCGCAGCGATTCGCTGTCTTTGTCGTTTATTCAGCTTGGATACCACGAGCTCATAAGAGCTATGTACCAGATCAATGACTAAATCAGGATCTAAGTTTTCATCCTCATAAATTGAAATCCAATGCTTTTTATTCATATGCCATCCTGCATGAATATACGAATAAATATCACGTAGCATCGTGCCGTGGTCAGGCATAACTTTTAAGTTACTTAAAGCTGCCCCACTTAATGATGAATTGAGTAAAAACATTTTATCCATGACTTTATATACATCACAGCCTTCACCAAAGGGCTGACTACACGTCACTTCTGGCAGGGCAAGTGCAGCTTTTGCAGCAATAAGGTGTAAGGACATGGTGATCATCACTCAGTGGGCGAAGCCCTGTGGATATTGTTTAATTTATCCACAGTTTAAGCCAAACGCTTAAGATGAACAACTCACCATTACCTCAGGAACATCCGTTGGCAAAGGTGCTAAATCTTCCGCTTTCTCTAGTGCGACATTCCGCTCAAACGGTTGGCTAAGCAGGTCAAATAAGCGTTCGACTTCTGAGAAATCATTCCGCTCAGCCAGCTCAATCGCTTTTTGCGCCATGTGATTGCGTAGGATATAAACAGGGTTGGCTTGTTGCATGGCTGCATTGAGTTCTGCCGTGTCTTGATTTGCACGAATTTGTTCATACTGAGCGAGGAAACTTTCAAACTGACGACGGTCAAGGCAGTCATCTTTAATCATTTCATATTGCTGCTCTTGCAAACGCGTAAAGCTTTGTGTGTAGTCGAGCTGTTCAGTTTGTAGAATCCGTAAGAAAGTCATGGCACAGTCAAAACTGTCCGTGTGGAAATGAGGTAAGCCCATTTTCTGACTTAAACCTAGTTTGTAGTGCTCCAAGAACGTGGGTTCATAGTGCTCTAGGCAATCGGCAAGATCTTGCTTCCATTGTTCTTTGTCATAGTCTTGCGGACAAAGCGGAATGAGGTTATTCAACCATGTCCATAAGTTCCAGTGTCCAATGCTCGGCTGCTGCTGATAGGTATAGCGGCCTTGATAGTCAGAGTGATTGTTAATCCAATTCGGACGGAAGCGTTCCATAAAGCCATAAGGGCCAAAATCGAGGGTTGAACCTGTAATGTTTAAATTATCGGTATTCATTACTCCATGTGCGAAGCCGACCAGTTGCCATTTGGCAATCATTACCGCAGTCCGTTGAATCACTTGGGTTGCAAATGCCAAAACAGGTTGTTCCGCATCTAAACACTCGGGGTAATGCCATTCGATGCATTTCTGGCTAAATTCGTCAAGTAAGTCAGGTTGATACTGATTAATCCACTCAAAATGCCCCAAGCGAATATGACAGTCCGATGTACGTAACATCATTGCACCGAGTTCCAATTTCTCCCGTTGCACGCCTTGAGCCGACGAGGTAAAGCCTACGGCATTACTCGATGCGACGCCTAAATTATTCAGCGCATGTCCAGCCAAATACTCACGAATGACGGAGCGAAGTACCGCACGACCATCTCCCATACGCGAATAAGGAGTAGAACCTGCGCCCTTTAAATGCAGGTCAACGGTTTGCCCATGTTGATCGAGAATTTGCACAATCAATAAACCTCGACCATCACCGAGCTGTCCTGCCCACTGACCAAATTGATGCCCAGCATAGACCATTGCCAATGGTTCAAATTCACTAAAGGTTTTTTGTCCGCTACAAATCTCTATCCAAGACTGTTTGTCGGCTTCAGACCATTGCAACTGTTCTGCTAAAGCGGCATTGAAATGACCTGCTTTTGCCCCTTTTAGTGGCAAGGGCTGTTGATGGTGATAAAGTTTTGAAGGAAGGAGGGAGTAGCGTGAATTGAACTGCATAGTGAAGGATCACAAGGGATAAGCCATGACCCCATCAATATAGCAAAGTTTTAGTGTTAAGACATATATCCAACTGTTTTAGTCAACTATAAACAGCTTGGCACGCTTTGAGGTGGACGAGCGATGAGCTTTAGCTTGATCTGCAACTTGGTAACTCATGCCAGCCGTGAGGGTAAAAGTTCGACCATCATCTAGTTCCGTGTGTAGTTCGCCTTCTAAGAACGACAGGATATGTCCTTTAGAACACCATGAGGATAAATCAAGCACTGCTTTATTTATACACAAGGGCCATATAGTTCTCAGAATACTCCACCATACGCACGCGAATCGCGTCAAATTGCTGAGTACGCCATAGGGCAGAACCCTGATCACCTGTATGGCGGGTGGTTGGTATCTCGGCCTAGTTGGTGAGACCGAAAGGAATATTCTTAATATCCATGTTGTTATCCTTTATGAACTGCTAAAAAAAGCCCCTTGCGGAGCTTTTTTTGGAATGGTGAATCAGATAATTAATTACTGAGAAACAGGGGCTTTTTTAATGCTGCGCATCAGTGTGGTCAAGGTTTGACGATGATGACCTAAGCGCTGTTCGACTAACTGAAACTCAATTTTGAGCTTCTCATCCATTTGATGGATTTTTTCAGCCACTGCTGTTTTCTTGGCTTGAATTTCTTGTTCTTTCAATTTTGCCCAGTCATTCAAGGTTTGGGTGAATGCATCATACTCTTGTGCAATACGAGCTTTCGCGGAACTAATGTCATCACTGACATTTAGACCATGAACTTCTAAGTCTTGTTCAGCGTATTTAAACTTCATCGCAAGTTCAGCTTTTTTAATATTAAAGCTCGGAATACGACGTAAGTTTTTAGCTAAACCCAGTTTTGAGCATGACCAAATCAACCATTTGGTTGGATCATATTGCCACCATTTCACACCGTTACGATAGTCGTATTGGAAAATGTGGTGGTAGTTATGATAACCCTCACCCCAAGTGGCAATGGCTAACCAGAAGTTGTCACGTGCGGTATTTTCGTCTGTATATGGACGTTTGCCCCACATGTGGCATAAAGAGTTAATGAAGAACGTGACGTGGTGGCTGAGGATTAAACGCATTAATCCGCCCAACAATAACACGCCCCATAAGTCGCCTACAGCCCAACCAATCGGTAATAAAATACCCATGTGGACGATGATCACTAAAGGAACATAGTATTTGTGTTGGAACATCACCAATTTGTCATTGAGCAAATCGGGTGCATTTTTAAAATCAGGTTCTGCTGATGGATAGTCACGAAGCATCCACCCCATGTGCGCATACCAAAAACCATTGTTAATCGAGTACGGATCTTTCTCGATATCATCGACATGGCGGTGATGGGTACGGTGACCTGAACCCCAGTATAAAATACTGTTTTGCACGGCAAAGGTACCCATAATCATCAAAATGATTTTTAAAGGTAAGCTTGCTTCATAAGCACGGTGTGCCCATAAGCGGTGATAGCCAGCGGTAATACCTAAGCTACTAACACCCAGTAATACAAACATACTGATCCAAGCGGCTAAGCTGAAATCATGCTGAAAGGCATATAAGGGAATTGCAATCACAGCCACAATGGGAAGAAAAACCAATGCAAAAATTGCAACCCAGTTAAATGGGGCTTTGGGTAGGGGAGCATTCATCTCCAACAGCACTCCTGAAACCTTGGGAGGTATAAATGGAAGGTCAATCCATTACTTTTTGCATGGATTAAGCTACAGCATATTAGCATGAGCGAACCTTGGTTCACTAGCATTATTGTACAGATGTATTGTACTAAACAGTAACAGAATACGAATGTTTAGATATCGAAATTATCGAAGCATTTCTAAGCTTTATCGTAGCAGAGCGATCAATATGGAAAATCAATATTTTCAGTGCCACTGCTCATGTAAAACTCAAGTCAATCTTTGGCATTGTTCAATGCTCATCTGCCAAATGTTGTAGCATCATTTTAGGAAAATCGGTAATTAATCCATCAATGCCAAAGTCACGTAAATGTTTAGCTCGCTCGATGTCATTCACTGTCCAAACACTAATGGCTAAATTCGCTTGTTGTGTGGCTTTTAACAAGTCATCGGTTGCCAGTTGGTTCATCCAGCCGATTTGGCAACAGTCGTATTTGAGCGCTTGTTCAATCGCAAGATGTTGAATATCGTCTTCAATCAATAAGCCACGTTTAAATGTTGAGTGTTGATCTTGGAGTGCTTGTAGGATTTTAAGATCAAAACTAGTAATGACCGCACTGTGTTCAAAGCCTCTAAGTTGCTGTGTGAGATGTTGTGTTAGTCGTTCCGCTTCAGCGTGTGTTTCTACAGCTTTGACTTCAACTTCAAGATGTTCAAAGTCCTGCATAATCTGGAGTGCTTGTCGTAGTGTTGGGGTACTTTGCTTTTCCCAGTCTAGCCAAATATGTGCTTGGTTATAGCTATCGAGTTGTGTGCTGCTTAATGGGTAGAGCGCTTGGTCGATACCGGTGGTCCGAAGCATGTTGTCATCATGCATAATGATCAGCTCATGGTCTTTGAGCTGACGAACATCAAACTCAACCGCACGTATGCCCAGATCATGAATATATTGAAAACCGCCGAGTGTATTTTCTGGGGCTTCGCCACGTGCACCACGATGTCCGATGATTCTCATATTGAACCTGAGCTATATACGTCTTTTGAGTGATTGTAGCGCTAAAAATATTTGATTGGGATAGATTCTAAGGTGGAAATATCAGATATGAGTAAATGCGATTCGTAATGGTTTGAGGCAGAACTGAATTTGAATGAAAGGCTTCTGTGATATTCAAGATAAGAAAAGGCATTTGACGAGTTTTACGATTGGAAAAATGGTTTTGATTGCTTTGCCCAAAAGAAAAGTAACATCAAAAAGTCTTGCAGTGAATTGATCACTGCAAGACTCCGAAAAGATCTATTTCGTTCTAAAACTTAGAAACGTTTAAATAGTTTCATTGATATTTTTTTGCCAAAGCACTTCTGAGCCACCTTCAGCGCGTTGTAAAGCACGCGATGCAACAAAAAGCCAATCCGATAAGCGGTTGAGTAACTGTAGTGCGGTGTTTTGAATATTTTGATCACGCGTGTGTACTGACATTAAGCTACGTTCAGCTCGGCGACATACCGCTCGTGCTTGATGTGCATAGCTACATGCTAAAGAACCCGAAGGTAAGATAAATTCTTTCAGCATGGGTAAGTCTTCATTCATGCGGTCAATTTCTTGTTCAAGAAACTCAATACAAACAGGTTGGAGCAAATGATAGTTGGGAATGCACACTTCACCACCTAAATCGAACAGCCAATGTTGAATGAGGCTTAAGCTTTTATCCCATGTGGCTTTGTCCGTGATTTGACTTGCGGTAATTTGAGCACGAAGTACGCCAATTGTTGAATTAAGTTCATCCACATCACCAAGTGCGGTAATTCTTAGATCATCTTTAGTGACACGTGATCCATCACCCAGACCTGTGGTGCCTGAGTCGCCAGTACGGGTATAAATTTTACTTAAACGGTGGCCCATAATTTGTCCTGCCTAAAGAATGAAAAAAAGGATAATGCCGGTCAAAACATTATCCATAAACTGCGCTGTTTTAAATTGTTTTTTGAGTCTTTAGATTAAATTAATAACGGAAAGTGACTCCTGCGGTAGCTAGACGGCCGCTTGCAAGGTAGTAAGAACTAACTTCGTTATTCCATGCTGCTTTATAAGTTGTATCACCGAGGTTATGAATGTTTGAGAAAACTTTGACGTGTGGATTAATTTGCCAATAAGCATTCATATCAATCGTTGCATATCCAGGAATCTCTTGAACATCTTTAGATGGACCTTTAGCAACTAAAGAAGTTGTAAAGCCATAAACGCCATTATCCCAACCAGCAGATAATGTAAAGTTTTGACGTGGACGGTTTGGGGCATCTTCGTCAGTATCATCATTTTTTGGTTGTACATAAGCATATTCTGCATTTGCAAATAAGCTATCCTGTTTCCACTTTAAACCAAGCTCGGATCCAGTGAACGTTGCTTTCTTCAGATTATAAAACTTAAATCCTGTAGAGGCATCAGATACCATGAGGTTATCGACTTTGGTTTGATAAACAGAACCATACAGTTGAATACCGTAATTAAGGGAATGATCAAAACCTAGTTCATAAGAAATACTTTCTTCTGGTTTTAAGTCTGGGTTACCGCCCCACCATGATGGTTCAGAAATAATTTGGCCTACAACAGGTGCTCTAAACGCTGTACCTACGTTGGTATAAAAACTTGTCTTTGGTGTGGCAAAGTAGCGAGCAGCGAGTTGACCAACTGTGTGTGTTCCAAACTGCTGATTATCTTCTACACGAACACCTGCTTGGGTTGAGAATAAGTCATTTTTAAACTGGTGTTGTATGTAATAGCCAATAGTTTCATTGTCTGATTTAAAGCCTTCATCACCTACATAAGCTGCAACTTTCTCTGCTTCAGTTTTATTGTATTCAACACCAACGAGTATGTTTTGGTGTTGGGTGAATTGCCATTTTAAGTTGGAATCAATTTCTTGCTGCTCAGTATTTACAATAGACGGATATGAGCCTTTTACTACTTCATATTGGTCTTCAAATTGAGAAAGACGCGTATTCCAAGTTAGGCTATCGCTAAAGTTTAAGTGGCCTTGGACATTGTATAGGCGGTTAAGAAAATCATAAGCTTTAGGAGCGCCGAAGGAAAAATAATCGCCCGTTCCTTTATTTTCTTTAACTTCAGCAGAAAGACCATAAGCTTCTTTTTCTACGCCAACTTTCGCGCTATAGCCTTTTTGGTCAAAGCCTGCTTTACGGTCATCATTGGCAATAATTTGATCACCATCAGTTTCAAAACGTTGACCGCGGAGCTGAGCATAAAAACCGTCTTCTGCAACATCAACACCTAAAATAGTTTTATAGGTACTACGTTCACCCGCTTCAACCGTTGTGAATATTGAGTTTTCTGTTGGAATCTTAGAAATGAGTTGAATCACGCCCCCAATTGCATCAGTACCGTATTGGACTGATGCTGGGCCTTTAAGGATTTCAATTTGTTTAACATCCGAAAGATCAAAAAGGGGAATGTTAGTCCCAGCTACAGTTGCAATATTTGAGCGCATCCCATCTTGTAGAAATAAAGTATGTGATGCATTGGTTCCGCGTAAATATACTGATGCTGTTTGTCCGTAGCCGCCGACTTGCTTAACAGTTAGCCCTGCTTCTTTAGTAAGTAAAGTTGGAAGATCTGTAATTGGAGACTGTTCAATGGTTTTTTCATCAATTACAGAAATACGCGCTGGTACGTCTTTAACCTTTTCTTCAGAACGTGTTGCAGTGACAACTAGTGTATCTAAAGATGCATTAATGCTGTCTTGTGCAGATGCAGAAACGGAGAAACCCATCGCAATAGCGATTGCGCCCACTAAAGCTGTAGGCTGAAATAAATTTGGCATGCTGGCTCCATACATTCACCCCCCGTGAATGATTGAGTTAAATGGCGCAATAAGCAGGTCTCCGGACTTAAATATAAATATTGCGAACAATATTGGTATATCCATCTTCCCACACGAGTGCAGTGATGTAAGTGCAAACACTTATAAAGATATACGTTTCGTTTTACCGTTGCGGGGGCAGTGTTGGACTCTCACCAACTTCCCTAAAGCATAGTGCTTAGACTTATTGCATTTGGGCGAAGTATAAGGTTTGTATGTGAATTAAACAATCTATGTAAAGATTTTTCAGGATGAACTTTACGCAAGGTGAAAAAATTGCATTACAATGATTCGCCCTGTTATTTATAGATCAGCTATAAATAGGGTTGAGCCAGAGTCATAACCTATGCGAACCCGTGCCAAAATTTGTGGAATTACCCGTAGCCAAGATATTCAAGCTGTGGTCAATGCCGGGGCAGATGCAATTGGTTTTGTATTTTTCCCGCCTAGTCCACGCCATGTCAGTGCCGCTCAAGCTAAAGAATTGATTCGACATGTGCCTGCCTATGTGCAAACTGTTGGGCTTTTTGTGAATGCCACTGCGGATGACATTGCAGATGTGTTAAAACAAGTGGCGCTCGATATCATTCAGTTTCATGGTGATGAAACACCAGAAGACTGTCAGGCAATTGCGGCACAAGTGGGACGTCGTTGGTATAAAGCCATTCAAGTGAGACCTGAACTGGATGTAGTAGCAGAAGTTCAACGCTTTCAACAGGCAGGGGCAAGCGCAGTGCTCTTAGATGCATGGCATCCTGAACTGAAAGGGGGAACAGGACACAGTTTTGACTGGTCTCAATTCCCCAAACTGGATATTCCTTTAATTTTAGCTGGTGGTTTAACCCCAACTAATGTTGAAGACGCTATAAAGACGACTGGGGCTTATGCTGTAGATGTCAGCGGAGGCGTCGAATCCGCTAAAGGTATAAAAGACCAACAACTTATAGAAAACTTCATGCAAGGAGTCCATCGTGGATCAGCAAAGTAATGTGATTGACTATACCCAATACCCAGATGAACGTGGGCATTTTGGTATCCATGGCGGACGTTTTGTGTCAGAAACTCTAATGGCAGCATTAGAAGACTTAGAAAAGCTCTATTTCCGTATGAAAGATGATGAGCAGTTTCTGGCAGAATTCGACCGTGACCTCGCCTATTATGTAGGTCGTCCTAGTCCTTTATATTATGCTGAGCGATGGTCGAAAGAATTGGGTGGTGCGCAAATTTACTTAAAACGTGAAGACCTCAATCATACAGGTTCACATAAAGTGAACAACACGATTGGTCAGGCTTTATTGGCAAAATTGTCGGGTAAAAAACGAATTATTGCTGAAACTGGCGCAGGTCAGCACGGTGTTGCAACGGCTACGATTGCAGCGCGTTTAGGGCTTGAATGTGTGGTATTCATGGGTGCAGAAGACGTGAAACGTCAAGCCATGAATGTCTATCGTATGCGTTTACTCGGTGCGACCGTTGTGCCTGTGGAAAGTGGCTCTAAAACATTGAAAGATGCCATGAACGAAGCAATGCGTGATTGGGTGACCAATGTTGATTCAACTTACTATGTGATTGGTACAGTTGCAGGCCCGCACCCATATCCTCAATTGGTTCGTGATTTCCAATCGATTATTGGTCGTGAAGCTCGCAAACAAATTCAGGAACAAGCAGGGCGTTTACCTGATGCCTTGGTAGCATGTGTAGGTGGTGGTTCAAATGCAATGGGCTTGTTCTACCCATTCTTAAACGATGCTGATGTGAAAATGTACGGTGTTGAAGCTGCAGGTTATGGCATTGAAACGGGCAAACATTCTGCACCGTTAAATGCTGGTCATGTTGGTGTATTGCATGGTAACCGTACATATTTGATGTCTGATGAACAAGGTCAGATCATTGAAACCCATTCGATTTCAGCAGGTTTAGATTATCCAGGTGTAGGCCCTGAGCATAGTTTCTTAAAAGATATGCACCGCGTGGATTATGTGCCAATCAATGACAATGAGGCTTTACAAGGTTTCCGTGATTTAACCCATATTGAAGGGATTATTCCAGCACTGGAAAGCTCTCATGCCATGGCCTATGTGACTAAACTTGCGCCAACCATGTCTAAGGATCAAATTATTATTGCGACTGTTTCAGGCCGTGGTGATAAGGACTTAATGACTGTGGCACGTATTGATGGCGTAGAAATGGTTGAGATGTAATTTTTCCTTTGGTGTGAAGCTTCTCTCTGTGGAGAAGATTATACAATATGAAAATCGTGCTGAAGTAATTCAGCACGATTTTTTTGAAATAGACGTTTATCAAAAACATGAATAAGTGAAGGCGACATGGATGTTGCCCGTTGAGTAGCTTTACAGGGATGTAATGTCCGCTCAACAAGATGGTTTTGTTACTTTTGCTGAAACAAAAGTAAGATATTTCCTCCCAATGAAAGCTCTGGTCAAATCTATCTTACTGGTCATGTAGCGTTATCTGCATTTTGACGGAGTCTTGCTGCTTACACCTCAAATGTAAGGAGTTCATAATGTTACTTTGGATAAGCCCAAAGTAACCAAAGGCATTGTCATTCGCAAAACTCGTCCTATACTTTCATGTGATTAATGGAGTTGCAAAAACATGTCTCTCGAAGGGTAGTTTACCTCGAACAATTATGAATGATGCTTACGTGCAACGCCTGTTAGCTATAAAAAAATATCTCAAAAGAAAGGAAATAGAATGCCCAACCTATTTATGGTTATGCTCGGTGGTCGCCATGCCCGCGCCAATACCGAAGTCCATGATGTGGTATTTGCAGTCGCTGACAGTTTAGAAGACAGTTACCCACAACTTAAAAATGCATGGTTTGGTGAACAAAAAGGCTTACATATTGATGCTTGGACGCAAGTGAATGGTATTGAATGTCGAGGGAAAAAATACCAAATACAGTTTAGTGATGCCCAGCCTCAAGTCACAGATGCAAAACTGTGGCTCATCAATTTAGGTGGTTATGACGCACGTGAATTTGGGGAGTTACATCGTTATGTACTCGTCGTTGCTCCGCATACCGCGGAAGCTAAACAACTTGGCAAACAATATTTTGATCAAAAATGGCAAAAGCAACATACTGACCGTGTTTTAGACGTTGATGACTGTATTGCGATTGATTGTGTATATGGGCGTTATGTGGTTTTGGTTGAAGCTGAGTTTGATGCAAACATCTGGGAAAATACATATCTGATGTTAAATTAAGGTTGGATCATTCTTAATTTTTAAGTGGTGTCTTCAAATGAAAGAGAGTAGGTTTAGCGAACAATTTGATGAAAAAACAAACTAAAGACTTTTCACCTTTAAAATTATAGGCATAATAGGCTTAGGGATATTAATTAACTTTTGCTTAAGGATAAAGCATCAATGGATTTGATTCAGTCCAACGGACAACCCCATTATGGTCGGTTTAGCGAACTTCCAAAAACCATTGATTTAAATAAGTATCAGTATAAAACCCCATATGGTGAAGTACTTACGGGATGGCGGAAAAAGCTGAAATATAAGAAATTTAAGTTTTGTAGCATTCAACATGAACACTACACCATTGGTTTAGCGATTGCTGATATTGCTTGGGCTGGGCATGGTTTCGTTTATATTTACGATCATCTCAAAAATGAAGTACTTGAATGGAACGCCGTGAATTTTCTGGCGCGTAAAACCGTTTTAGATGAACAGCCTTTGTATAACCAAAGTGTGTTTGCAAATTCACCGTTTCAAATTGAAATTCAGCATGCTAATGGGGTGCGCTATGTTCAAGTCACCAAGTATGGTGAAATTAAGCTGAGTGCCCGTATTTTCTGCGCAGGCACTGATCCATTGAGTATGTGTAGTCCAACAGGGATTAATGGCTGGACTTATACCCAGAAATTGACCACCTTAGCTTGTGAGGGTTTTTTTACCAATAAAGCAGGGCAGATGATTCAGTTTAACGAGCGGACTTTGGCTGCGTTAGATGATACCTGTGGCTTCCTCCGGCCAGAAACAGCTTGGTTTTGGCTCTCTTGTAGTTTTTGGGATGCTGAGGGCAGACGTATTGGTCTGAACTTAGCCTCTGGTGTGAATGAAAGTTTTGGTAATGAAAACTGTCTGTGGGTGAATGGAAAGCTCTACAACGTGAGTGATGTTCTGTTCCAAATGAAAGAAGAAGGGCGTTGGAGCATTCGTTCTCTAGATGAACGCTTAAATTTAACCGTGACCACAGGTTGGCGCCGTTTTGAAAACCTAAATTTGCGTCTCGTGGGCAGTCAGTTTAGTCAGTGGCAAGCCAAGATTAGCGGTACAATTCAGCAGGGTGATCAAGAGATTGTATTGCTGAATGAATATGGGCTGCTCGAACAGCACTATGCAAAGTGGTAAAAAGACCTGTGATAAAAAACCGACATCATGCCGGTTTTTCTTTTGCCTTTATTTATTAAAACGACTAATTTGCTCCAATGCTGCTTGAACATGAGCATAGTTTGGCTCTTGATCTGACATTGGCTGATTCTTTTTATCTAAGATTTCGAACTGCCCAACAGCCCCCACTTCTAAGATGTTTTTAGGGGTAACAATGCCATATTTACTATAGCTTGAGGTTAAAATCCAATCACGTTGAATTTGTGGTCCCAACAAATCTTCACCCACTGAATAGTCGTGAATTTTTGTGGTCACACCCAAATAGTTCTTCATGAGAGTTGGAACAATATCTTGATGGCTAGTTAAAACTTGGTTATTCCATAGTTTATCAGCTTGAATCTTCGGACCAATGATTGCAAAAGGAACTTTGACTTGAGGGTCGGTAAAGTTACCATTATGTCCCCAGAAGTTTTGAAGATTATCATTCACCTCTTGTCCGTGGTCGCCAGTAATGATGACCAATGTGTTTTCTGCATCACCCGTTTCTTTTAGTTTATCTAAAACCTGTTTCACAATGCTGTCGACGTAGTGCACACTGGTTTTATAACGATTCATCATTAATGAACGATCAGAATCATTACTTAACTTGAGATAATTAACCTCATCCAGCATAGGTTTGTACTGGTGTGGATAGTCTTTAGGGAAGCTGTATCCGTGTGGGGAGTCGTAAAATAAAAATGAAAAGGTCGGTTTGTTTCGATCTCTTTTTTCATACCACTTTAACCAATCCTGCGTTAGTTCTTCATCTATACCCCCCGCCACTTTGCCAGAAGAACCAATACGTAAATTTGGCACTTTTGAAAACGCGGTTTCGTGGAATTCAGGGTTGGTTAATTTGGCAGCAGCAAATAAACCGAGTTGATAATTCAGTGCTTGCAAACGGTCAATAAATACTGGACTTTGGCGGTTCACAATCATGCCATGCCAGTAAGTACCAGGAATACCATAAAACATGCCGAAAATACCTGTGCGTGTGGCATTTCCTGTTGAATAGTGTTGATTAAAAATCTTTCCGTTCTGCGCATAACTCCACAAGTTTGGTGAGTTATCTGCATTAAATGTATCTGCACGCCAAGAATCAATCACGATAAACATAATATTGGTGGGTTGCTTTGGAGCTTCTCCAACAATCGGCGTCAGCGGATAATTCAGGTCACTTTTACGTTCTAAAGACATAGCCTTTTGTTTTTCTAAAGCTTCTTCATCAATCCAGCCGTATTTTTTCATGGTTTTATTCGAGGTCATCGGATAAAACATTGGTAAATAGCGTTGTGTCATGGTCACAGGCTGATACACATGTGCCGCTGCCCAAACATGGATACCATTACTTAAAAGTAACGTGACAAACACTAAGCCTGTAAACTTTTTACCAATGCTCCATGAAAACGTGGGTAATTTTTTCTCTAAGAATCGAATGAAGTAAAATTGTGCCGCAAAAATACAGGTAATCGCAGCAATGACCATCAGCCATGTTGAGAGTGAGAAACTCACAACCTGACCTGACATCACCAGTTCCAACATGACAGTATTGATGTGGAAACGGTACTGTGCATAAACAAAGGTATCTATGATCAGTGCAATGAGTGCCAAGCTAGCAATACTTGCTTGCGTAATATGACGTAGCGTATTGGGTAGAAATAAGCTCGGAATCAAGATCAAGCCAATCAGGGACGCAAGCACAGTCATGTGCGAGAATGTTCCAGTAAATAAGAAACTGAATCCCAGTAAATCTGTTGGAAACTCAGATAAATACAGGAAATATCTGCAAGCAATGAGCATCGAAATCACTGCATTGACCATGATCAGATAACCAAGAACGCGGAGTTTGAATTTAAACGACATTTTTAACTTCGGATGTAATTGGACATACAAATTCAACTTCATATGCCCATGTTTTAAGATGGGCGTATGATACCTAAACTCATCCAAAGTGTATATTTGTTGCGCTTACTGAATTATTTCCCAGCTTGCCAAAAAGCTTCACCTGCTAAAATTGGGTCATGACTTTCTGCTAGGGTGTCCATCCAAACATCGTACTGTGCAATCACAGGATGTTGATTGGGATGAAAGTCTTTCTTAAACCAATCGAGATATTGACCACGCATCCGAGACAGTATCCCTTTTTTCCCAAAGAACCAGGGCAGTCCTTTACGCATCATTTGCAAGCGTTGAATACGGCTAAAGCCATCATGCTTGAGCATGACATCTGCACGATAGGTAGTGAAACCAAACATCATCACCGTGGTAAAGGCCAATGCAAATAGACGCGTTGTTTCGGGTACATGTCCGACTTGTTTCATCACATCAAACGCCACATCACGGTGTTCCATTTCTTCAATGGCATGCCATGCAAATAAAGCACGCACATAAGGATGAGCCTCAGCCAACGTGGCTTTATGGCTATAAAAAGTCTCGGCCATCAGTGCAGTTAAATGCTCTGCCGCAGCCGTCATGGCAATGTTGTACTGAGGTGAGCGTTTACTCAGTTCAAATTTAAAAATTTTATTTAAACGCTGAATAAACTGATCGACTGGCATGCCTTGTTCTCGCATGACTTGATTCATTTTGTCATGGGCAATGCCATGCTGTGCTTCCTGCTTAATAAAATCGCTTACACGTGCAGCTAAGCTTGGGTCTGTAATTTGGTCCCGAAACAAACGCACGCTTTGAATAAAATAGCGTTCTCCATCGGGGAAAGTGAGGCTGAGTGCATCAAACATACGCGTCCGAAATGGGTCACCGCCAAACCAAAAACGGGGCACTTCATCAAGCTTAAAATTGAGTTGAGTTCGCACAATTGGTTCAATAGGGGCTGTAACAATGGCATTCATTTTGTTTTACTTCATTTGCCTTGGATGATTGCAGTATGTCGGAGAAAATGCAGTTTGTTTTGACAGATATTGCCATTTTTTATACATTTTACGCCAATGTGAAAATATCGCATGTCAAATAGTGGGTGGGCTATCATGCAAGAATTACAAATCCCCAATGGTTATTTTCAGCTCTGGAACATGTACCTCTTAGAGCAAGGAATTGATTTTCATCAACTCGGTTTTTTAGCGCAATATCAGTATGATCTGGAGCATGTATTACAACTGCCAATCGATACCCAATCGCCATTTTCGTTCTTTCAAACGATTTTACAACTGACGCGAGAACAATTGGATTGTCCTCAGTTGATTATGGAGATGGCAAAATTTATTCAACCTGAGCATTTTGGTGTTTTAGGTTATATGGCCACACGCAGTAATAGCGTGGCTGAAGCACTGAGTTATGTGATGCGTTTTAGTCGTTTGGTGATTGATGGTGCTGAAGTTAGTCCCATGCAGATGCAGCAAAGGGGCAGTGAGATTTGGCTGACTTGGCCTTTTCTCAATGAGAAATATGCTTCACTGAATGAAATGACCATGGCATCCATTGTGCATTTGGCCAAGAAAATTTTTCCCGATCAATTACAGTTCTTAAAAGTCCAAATGGCGCATCCAGCCCAAATGGCAAAGTATCATTATCAAAAATTTTATGGCTGTGAAGTGAGCTTTAATCAAGCCTGCTATGCCTATGTGATGAATGTGGACAGTTTGACTTTAAAATCGGGTTTTGCTGATCCTTCTTTAACGCAGCTTTTACTGAAACAAGCAGAGGTTGCAATTGCCCTCAAGCCTCGTTATGAAAGCGTATTGCAACAGATTCATAGCGCCGTGGCTGATTATCTTAAAGCGCATGCAGAAGCCCCTAAAATTGAACAGATTGCTAATGAATTACACTTGTCAACGCGGACCTTACAACGCCAGTTACAAGACTGGGATAGTTCATTTAAGCGAGTACTTGAGTCAGAGCGCATGAAGCGATGTGAATATCTCTTACAACAAGGTTTGAGTTTAACTGAAATCGCCTTACAACTCGGCTATTCGGGACAGTCTGCTTTAGCGCGTGCCTATAAACAGCACAGTGGACAGACCTTATTACAGTTGAAACGACAACTGAAATAACAGCAGGCATAAAAAAAGCGCCTTTTGGAAGGCGCTGAAATGTATGAAATGATCAGGCTGATTTCAGTCGTGGAAAACGGAATGCAATTGCAAGGATGGCAAAGATTGCCAGTATCCAACAGTAGTAAATGCTGCCGATGAGTTCAACTGGTGAAAGCTTTGCAATTGAGCAGGCCAATAGAAGTTGTGCACCATAGGGAATAAGCCCTTGTACAACACATGAAAAGATGTCGAGCAAAGCGGCTGCACGTTTTGGGTCTACGCCATATTCTTTCGCGACTTCACGCGCCATATCGCCCGATAAAATAATCGCTACAGTGTTGTTGGCCACAAAAATGTTGGAAAACACCACTAAAAAGCTCAATCCGATTTCCCCTGCGCGCTCACGACCAACTTTAAATAAACGGGTGAGGCTGTAAATACGTTGAATAAGCCAGTCGAGACCACCTTCTTTTTGCATAATGGTCGAAAGACCGCCCAAGAACATCGACAGTAAAGCGACTTCAAACATACCAACAAAACCATCATAGATGGCTGTGTTGAGTTGAATGACGGTAAATTCTGGCTGTGTAATCAGTCCCATCACCCCAGAGAGCACTACACCGACTGTAAGTACCGCAAGCACGTGTAAACGACTGAAGGCGAGGAAAAATACCACGACATAGGGCAACACCAGCCAAGGATTAAAGTCTTTGGATTGAATGGTTTCGGTTTGGTGAATGCTAAAGAAATAAATCGCGATCGTGACTAAAGCTGCAGGTACTGCAATCCAGACATTAACGCGAAACTTGTCTCGAAGCTGAACGTTTTGACTAGTGGTGGCTGCAATGGTGGTATCCGAAATCATTGAAAGATTGTCACCAAACATCGCACCGCCCACGACCGCACCTATGGCATAGACTGCAGCAATATCAGTGGCTTGAGAGAAACCAAAGGCAATGGGTGCACAGGCCGCAATGGTGCCCATTGAGGTACCCATTGCTGTTGCAATGAACGCTGAAATAATAAATAGCATCGGTAACACAAAGGCGGGTGGAATTGCAGACAAGCCCATTTGTACTGTGGCATCTACACTGCCAATGGCATTGGTGGTACTGGCAAATGCACCTGCCAGCATGAATACCATGAACATTAAGATAAGGTTCGGGTGACTTGCACCGCGCAGAAAGGTTTCGATGCCTTGATTCAGTTCACCGCGATAAATCAATACCGCCAAAATAATGGCAGGAATGGCCGCAACAGGTGCTTTCATTTGATAGAACGCAAACTCGGTTCCAATCACAGAATGGTAAATACCACTGCCTAAGAAAATGGCTAAAAAAACAATAAGCGGTAACAGCGCAAGCGCACGTGCTTGCACGAAACCTGAGTTATCGGTGGTCATAGGAGATAGGGAAATGAAAGAATGTGCGTAGTATAATGCAGGTTTTGCTATTTCATAAAACTTTAAATGTAAAAGCTAAGCCACCTATTTTTATCATTTTTTTGCAAATAAAAATAAGTTTATCTAAAACTTAGACATTTTGGTATTTCCTAAAATTAGGCATCTTTGATCATTGAGAAAAAAAGCGAAATATCAGTAAATGGTGCTTTACGGTTGTTCTGAAAATATTTGACGAAAAATGAATTGGAACGCGAACGCGATGTGCTCTATTCAATGAGTAAAAAATAGCGTTACAATGCAGCGTCTTGTATTTTTACAAAGCCAACTCCTCAGTAGTTTTAATTTTAAACAAGTTAAGGAAAGCACAACCCTATGTCACGTTTAGCCACTCGTTTTGGACAGCTTAAATCTCAACAGCGTAAAGCTTTGGTTTCTTATGTTATGGCTGGTGACCCTCATCCACAGGTAACAGTTCCTTTGTTACATCAGATGGTTGAGGCGGGTGTAGATGTGATTGAACTCGGTCTTCCATTTTCAGACCCTATGGCAGATGGTCCTGTGATTGCCCTTGCTGCAGAACGCGCATTGGCAGGTGGCACCAATACCTTAGACGCTTTGAATATGGTCAAAGAGTTCCGTCAAAAGGATCAAGAGACCCCAGTCGTATTGATGGGTTATCTGAATCCAGTTGAAGTCATTGGTTATGAAAAGTTTGTATCGACTGCGCATGCATGTGGTGTCGATGGCATTCTACTGGTGGACTTACCACCAGAAGAAGCAGCAGAGCTTGATGTTGTATTGAAGCAATTTGATATGGATCAAATCTTTTTACTAGCGCCAACCTCAACGGACGAACGCATTAAACATGTGGTGAAACAGGCGAGTGGTTTCATCTATTACGTGTCTTTAAAAGGGGTCACAGGTGCAGCAACTTTAGACGTTGCTGAAGCTGCAAACCGAATTGCGAAAATTAAAGCAGAAACAGATATTCCTGTCGGTGTTGGTTTTGGGATCAGTGATGCGACATCTGCCAAAGCAATGGGCGGAGTGGCTGATGCTGTGATTGTTGGTAGTGCTTTTGTTAAGCAATTTGCAAGCTTAGCACCAGAACAAGCCGTGGTTGAAACGGTTAATAAAGTCAAGGAGCTTCGAGCAGCG
The DNA here is from genome assembly GCF_013391465.1 of Acinetobacter sp. SwsAc2. Classification (NCBI taxonomy): domain Bacteria; kingdom Pseudomonadati; phylum Pseudomonadota; class Gammaproteobacteria; order Moraxellales; family Moraxellaceae; genus Acinetobacter; species Acinetobacter sp. SwsAc2. Next base: position 52,366 of record NZ_JACBEZ010000019.1, read on the forward strand.
CTCGATGAGTTAGTATGAGTCAAGATGTTAAATCAGGGAAAATCCTAAGCCCATCGACGCCATGGACTGAACGTGGTGTACCCGGTATTCAAGTACCTGATGAGCAAACCTCACTCAAGGCGACGTTTACAGAACCAACGATTGAATGCCCTGAGTGCCATGCACTTGTTACACGTACTGCAATGTCATTTAACGCGTATGTTTGCCCTCAGTGTGATGAACATTTGCGTATGAAAGCCCGTGATCGTTTGAATTGGTTCTTTGACCAAGTGCAAACAGAGTTGGGACAAGAATTTAAAGCCAAAGATCCGTTGAAATTTGTCGACTCAAAGCCATATCCAGCGCGTATGAGTGAAGCACAGACCAAAACAGGTGAAACTGAAGCCTTGGTGGTGATGCAAGGTTTACTTAAAGGTATTCCTTTGGTTGCCTGTGCCTTTGAATTTGACTTCATGGGTGGTTCAATGGGTACGGTTGTTGGTGACCGTTTTGTGCAAGCGGCTGAAAAAGCCATTGCGGACAAACAACCTCTGATTTGCTTTGCTGCTTCGGGCGGTGCACGTATGCAAGAAGGCATGTTGTCTTTGATGCAAATGGCGCGTACATCAGCAGCCATCCAAAAAATGAAAGACGCGGGTCTGCCATATTTGGTGGTGTTGACGCATCCTGTTTATGGTGGTGTAACGGCATCTTTAGCGATGCTCGGTGATGTACATATTGCAGAGCCGAAAGCGATGATTGGTTTTGCTGGTAAACGCGTGATTGAACAAACGGTACGTGAAAAGCTAGAAGAGCCGTTCCAGCGTGCGGAATACTTGCTTGATCATGGTGTAATCGATCAAATTGTTCACCGTCACGCATTACGTGATACAGTTTATCGTATTGTCGCGAAACTGATGAATTTGTCTTGAACACAGCACCACTTGCAACAGACTCTTTAGAAACATGGCTCGATTATTGGGGCCATGTTCACGTTACGGGGATTGATTTAGGATTGGAACGGGTCATTCCTGTAGCTGAAAAGCTCGGTGTGACGCGTCCCGATGCTAAAGTTTTAACCGTAGCGGGAACCAATGGAAAAGGTTCGACCACCACCACACTGGCTGCCATTTTAAATGCGCAAGGCTATAAGGTGGGACTGTATCAGTCACCACATATTTACCGTTTTAATGAACGGGTTAAATTGCGTGGTGTAGAGGTCGATAACCAAAGCTTGGTCAATGCTTTTGTACAAGTGGATCAAGCGCGCCGTGATTGTGATTTAAGCCTCTCGTTTTTTGAGGCGACTACACTCGCGGCTTTTGTCATTTTTAAAGACCAAGCATGTGATGTTTGGGTGCTTGAAGTGGGTCTAGGTGGTCGCTTAGATGTGGTCAATGTAATTGAACCCGATGTTGCGGTGATTACCAATATTGGTTTAGACCATACCGACTGGTTGGGCGATACCATTGAAAAGATTGCTTTTGAAAAGGCAGGTATTATCCGTCCCAATATTCCTGTGGTGTTTGGCGGCTTACAACAAATCCCTCAAGCGATTATCGATAAAGCGGATGCTTGTGCTGCAAAACTTTATGCAGTGAATCGTGACTATTTTTATCAACGCAGTGAGCATGGTCAGTCGTGGATGTTTGCATCCTCTGGTACAACCTTAAAATTACCGCAGGGTGCACTCGCTGTTGAAAATATTTCAACAGCCGTTGCTGCTGTTTTATTGAGTGGTTTAACGGTTACTCAAGTGGCTATTTCTGAAGGAATTCAAAACGCAAAATTGCAAGGTCGTTTTGAAATTCGCCAAATACAGAACAAAACAGTGATTTTTGATGCAGGGCATAACCCGCATGGTGTTGCTTTTTTATTAAATCAATTGCGAAATTTCCTAAAATACAATAAACAGTACACTGAAGTAGTCAGTGTTTTCTCGATGTTGGCAGATAAAGATGTGAAATCTGTCACAGAGTTATTGAAAGACTCCATACAAACGTGGAAAATTGCGGCATTAACGGTCCCGCGTGCAGCTCCAATTGAACAATTGGATCAAGCGCTGCAAGGGCAACATGTGCAGCACTTTGACAGTGTGAAATTGGCTTTTAAATCAGCGCTCGACGAAACAAAGAATAATCAGCTGATTTTGGTATGTGGTTCATTTCATACCTTAGAAGCGGTATGGGAGTATTTGGAAGAATGTCAATGAATAGCAAACAACGTTGGATGGGTGGCGTTGTTTTATTAGGTGGTGGTGTCCTTTTGGCGGCATTACTGCTTAAAGGCAAAGAAGAAATACATCAAAATAATATTAAAACACCAGAGCTAGTCACACAAAATGTGCAACGTAATGCCGAAGGTGAGTTGGTTCAACTTCAGCCGTTAACGGTTGATGTCGAAACAGAAAAGCGTTTGCTGGAACAACAACGTGTAGCACGTGAAAAATCGGTTGCTGAACAAGAAGCTCGTGCGGCCGAATTTTTAGCAATGCAACAGCAAGCCGAAGCAGATGCTGCACGTAAAGCAGCGGAAGAATATGCCGCGTTGAATGCGCACCGTAATGCTGCACAGCAAAGCTCGGACAACATTCCACCAGAATTGGTTGAAGATGAAAAAGCCAAGCAACAGCGAATTGCTACGGACAAAGCGGCTGAAGTAAAGAAGTTGGAACAGCAAAAGCTGCAAGCGCGTACTGAAGCTGAAAAAGCAGCGGCTGCAAAAAAACTGGCTGAGCAAAAAGCCTTAGCAGAAAAGCAAGCACTTGAAGATAAAGCTAAGCGAGAAGCAGAGGCTAAACGTAAAGCAGAAGATGAGCGTAAGGCTGAAGCGAAAAAAGAAGCTGAACGTAAAGCAGATGCTGATAAAAAAGCGGAAGACAAACGTAAGGCAGATGAAAAGCGTAAAGCTGATGAAGCCAAGAAAAAGGCGGAAGCTGAGAAAGCGCGTGATTTGCTTGAACATGGCGATAAGCAATGGATGGTACAGGTGGCATTGGCTGCCAATGAAGCCAATGCGGATGCACTGGCTGCTAAGCTTCGTGCCAAGGGTTATAAGGTCACTAAAAGTCCAACCTCTAAAGGCGTACGGATTATGGTGGGGCCATCCAAAGACCGTGATACTGCCGATGCAGCCCGCAAGAAGATTACTTCAGATGCGAGCCTCGGCATGAAGTCCGCATGGGTGATTGACTGGGTGCCACTCGACAAACGCTAAGATCGGATTCAACCTAATTGCCTTCACTAAGATGGATTCAACAGTTGCTGTTGAATCCATTTTATATTTTCGGGACTAAATAACGGTTCGATATTTTGCCAAATCGGATGAAAACCATAACCGCCATATTTCATCTCAGCCAAGGCATCAGCGGTAGGCCAGTTTTGAAAGATAATGCGGTACATAGCTACACTCGCACCTGTACGGTCTGAGCCATGGTAGCAATGCAGTAAAACTTTTTGCTGGTTTTGCTCCGCATGTTGAATTTGCTGCATCACCTTTAACAAGTCTTCTCGGTCAATCGCCCATGTATGAATCGGGATATGTACCAGTTCAAACCCTTGGTTGGACAGTTTTTTAAGGTCTTGATTGCGTGAGCGTAAATTAATAATCACATCAATTTCTTGCGCCTTTAAACTCTGAACTAAATCTTGATCGGGTTGCTCACTACGAAAAACAGTTTCACTGATTTGATAGAAATTATGCGCAGGTTGGATAGACTGTCCCCAGTGTTGTGGACGCTCTGTCTCGGGCAGCGCAGGCGTAGTCATACAGCCAGAAACACTGATACACAGAGAAAGAATAACAAGATATTTGGTCATAGGATCAGGCTCTGATGGTGTGAAAGTTCAACCGGATCATGCGCGCAAAAGATTTCGATACGTGGTTCCGACTGTGCCAATTGTTGAATTTTATGCAGGTTGCTTAAACGCTGTGCATTATCTTCGGCAAAAAATACTTCCAAGGCATTTAAGCTGCGAAGTCTGTTTTGGGGATTGAGTTCTAGGTGGGAGTAGTAGGCATCCCCGCAGAAGAGTGTCCAACCCTGTTGGGTTTTAATGGCAATGCCACAGTGACCTTCAGTATGCCCAAACAGTGGAATCAAAAGAATCTCATTATGAAATAAGTCAAACCCTTGCACTTGAGTCAAATTAAACCATGCGTCACCGTGGATCGGCTCAATAAAGTGCCAATGGCGATGCTGCTGAAATTGTTGTGTTTTATAACGGGCTTTATTTTTAAATGATTTCAGGTTTTGTGCTGCATTATATTCGTTAGACAGAATATGTACGGTTGCATTGGGAAAGTCAGAAATACCCCCCGCATGGTCAAAATCCAGATGTGAAACCAAAATATGTTTGACATCCTTTGGGCTAAAGCCAAGTTTTTGGATTTGTGCAATTGCGGTTAATTCTAAGTTTTGTTCAATTTTTCCAATTCGAGCCACCAACTGCCCCAAACGCTGCTTGGTGTGTAGATAGTCCTGTATGCCTAAGCCCGTATCAATCAGCACCAGCCCTTGATCTGTTTCAACCAAAAGACAATGGCACACAACCTTAGCTTGAAAACCTTTTTGACCAAAGAGAGGGGCACACACTGGACACATGGTGCCGCAATGTAAATGGTGAATGTTATAAATCATAAAGTCGTTTTTATCGTATTGTTTTGATTGTTATAGCGGAAGATGTGAGTTTTAACAGTTTGATTTTGTTAAAGAGTCATGTGTATCTGCTTTAAGCGGAAAAAAGCCTGTCGATTGACAGGCTTTCAAAAGTTCAAACTCGGCTCGTCATTGGAGTTTGAAACGATCATACAAGGTGACTCTGAACGTATTTTTATGGGTTAGTTTCCTCTTTGGATTGCTTGGAGCTCAGTGTCCCATTTTTGTTTTCAATAGGGCTGCTCGGTTAAAACTTCGGGCTTCGCTTGTCTAGTGCAAGAGTAGAGTATTTTATCCTTGCTCAGGCTGTGGAGTCAGGCGTAAATACGGGGTGACTGCTTTATAACCTTTCGGAAAGCGCTGTGCGATTTCAGCTTCATCTTTGAGTGATGGCACAATCACCACATCTTCGCCTTGTTGCCAGTTCGCAGGAGTTGCAACTTTGTAGTGATCGGTCAGTTGCAGTGAGTCAATCACGCGTAAGATTTCATGGAAATTACGACCAGTTGATGCAGGGTAGGTAATAATCAAACGGACTTTTTTGTTTGGGTCGATAATCACTAAAGAGCGAACCGTTAATGTTTCACTGGCATTGGGATGGATAAAACCATATAACTCAGACACTTTACGGTCTTGGTCGGCAATGATCGGGAAGTTCACCGTGGTGTTTTGGGTTGCATTGATGTCTTTAATCCAACCCTGATGTGACTCGACATCATCGACTGAGAGGGCAATGGCTTTTACGCCACGTTTTTCAAATTCATCTTTGAGTTTTGCGGTAAAGCCAAGCTCGGTGGTACATACTGGCGTGTAGTCAGCAGGATGTGAAAATAGTACTCCCCAGCTATCGCCTAAAAATTGATAAAAATCGATTTCGCCTTCGCTCGAAGCCTGTTGAAAGTTGGGTGCGATGTCGCCTAAACGTAAACTCATGTTGAACCTCAAATTATCTTTATGTCTATGGAATGAACATCACTATGGCGCAATTTCTTTTGCATGAAAAATAGTGTTTTATTATTTATTTATACAAAATATTCATAATTAGTCGGATAGGTGTTCTGTATTTGGGTATACCAAAGATGACCTCATTGTTGCTCTAGAGACCGCTTATTTGCATATTTGGTAACGGTGTTTAGACGAGATTATTTCTGCTTCTGAAGTGTATCGCTCTATAGAATTGATCGCGTATATGATTGGCTACAATTCTTTTCATTATTGATTTATATTTGTTTTTTAAAGCAATTTCACAAAGTATAAAAACTTGAGTATTAGAACAATGAAAAAAATAGGTATCGCCCTGACTTTAGTGTTATGGGGACTGGAAGTAACCCATGCGCAGAATGGTGGGCAATTGAAACAAGCCCAAGTCAGTACTGCTTGCCAAACGCCACAACAAATTACAGATCAATATCTAGCGTCTCAAAAAAGCCTTACACAGCGGAAAGTGGCACTGTCTCAGGCTCTCGAGCGTGAGTTGGCTCAAGGTCAGAATACGAATGCGAGTAATGTCTATAATATTACCTGCGTACAGCTTGTTCCGATTCTTACCGCAATGCGGGTCAATGATGAACAACTCTTGGGTTTCCTACAGAGCATGAATCCAAGTCAGTCCAATAATGGGGTGAAAGCCTTGCTGCGGCAAAATCAAGCACTTGAAAGCAAAACCTTGAATAACTGCGAACAATTAAAGTCACTACTTTAAAAAAGACCTTGAATCCTGATGAGTTCGGATGAAATCTCTATGTCGGCTGTTTAAAATTTGTTACATTAGTTTGCCTTAGATTCGACGGGCTAGAAACAATGAATAGATTTTTTAAATGGTTTTGTGTAAAGCCCTTGTACTTCAAATTTCTAGCACCATAATAACGACTAAGAAAACATATTCATTTGACAAGCAAGATTTAGAGAGTCTATTCATGTTGGCAAGTCTGATCGGAGGAATCTTCGGTACCAAAAATGAGCGCGAACTCAAACGCATGCGTAAAATCGTAGACAAGATTAATGCGCTCGAGCCGACGATATCCGCTCTTGGCGATGCAGACTTATCTGCAAAAACTGAAGAATTTAAACAACGTTATAACAAGGGCGAAAGCCTCGATAAATTACTCCCGGAAGCATTTGCCGTCTGCCGTGAAGCAGCTAAGCGTGTAATGGGCATGCGTCATTATGATGTACAGTTGATCGGTGGTATTACCTTACACGAAGGTAAAATTGCAGAGATGCGTACAGGTGAAGGTAAAACCCTGATGGGTACCTTGGCGTGTTATTTAAACGCGATTAGTGCTCAAGGTGTTCACGTCATTACTGTGAATGACTACTTGGCACAGCGTGATGCTGAATTAAACCGTCCGCTGTTTGAATTCTTGGGTTTAAGCATCGGGATTATCTATTCCATGCAAGATCCAACAGAGAAAGCTGAAGCCTATCGTGCTGATATTACCTACGGTACCAACAACGAATTTGGCTTTGACTATCTACGTGACAACATGGTGTTCTCGCTTGCTGAGAAAAAACAACGTGGTTTGATCTATGCCATCATCGATGAAGTTGATTCGATCTTAATTGATGAAGCGCGTACGCCTTTGATTATTTCAGGTCAAAGTGATGACTCTTCACAGTTGTATGCTGCAATCAATAGCATTCCACCCAAACTGCATGCGCAGAAAGAAGAAAAAGTGGCGGATGGTGGTCATTTCTGGATTGATGAAAAACAACGTTCTGTTGAAATGACAGAAATTGGTTTTGAAACGGTTGAAAATGAACTGATTGAAATGGGCTTGTTGGCTGAAGGTGAAAGCCTGTATTCATCGACTAACCTAAACCTAGTTCATCATGTTACTGCTGCCATTCGTGCGCATTACTTGTATCAACGCAATGTGCATTACATCATCAATGATGGTGAAGTGATCATTGTCGATGAAAACACAGGACGTACCATGCCAGGTCGTCGCTGGTCAGAAGGTTTACACCAAGCAGTTGAAGCAAAAGAAGGCTTAGAAATCCAGCCTGAAAACCAAACGCTTGCAACTACGACCTTCCAGAACTATTTCCGTCTATACAAAAAGCTTTCGGGTATGACTGGTACTGCCGATACTGAAGCTGCGGAAATGAAAGAAATTTATGGTCTAGACGTGGTGATCATTCCAACGCACCGTCCAATGATTCGTCTCGACCAAAACGATTTAATCTATTTAAATCGTAATGGTAAATACAATGCAATTATTCAAGAAATTCAACGCGTACATGAGTCTGGTGTAGCCCCAATTTTGATTGGTACAGCAACCATTGAAGCTTCTGAGATTCTTTCTGATAAATTACGTGATGCTGGTATTCAGCACGAAGTGTTGAACGCGAAACAACACGAACGTGAAGCGGATATTATTGCGCAAGCGGGTGCACCGCGAGCAGTAACTATTGCAACCAACATGGCAGGTCGTGGTACAGACATTCTGCTCGGTGGTAACTGGAAAGCTTTACTGGCAAAAATTGAAAACCCAACCCCTGAAGATGAAGCGCGCTTAAAAGCCGAATGGGAACAAAACCATGAAATGGTATTGAGTTCTGGTGGCTTACACATCATTGGTTCTGAGCGTCACGAATCACGTCGTATTGATAACCAGCTCCGTGGTCGTGCAGGTCGTCAGGGTGACCCTGGTGTATCACGTTTCTACTTATCACTTGAAGATGACTTAATGCGTATCTTTGCGGGTGATCGTGTTGTGGGCATGATGCGCGCGATGGGCTTACAAGAAGATGAAGCCATTGAGCATAAAATGGTGTCACGTTCGATTGAAAATGCGCAGCGTAAAGTTGAAGCACGTAACTTCGATATTCGTAAGAACTTATTGAAATACGATGACGTCAACAACGAACAGCGTAAAATTATTTACTCGCAACGTGATGAGGTTTTGGCGGAAAGCACATTGCAAGATTACATCGAAGAGATGCAACGTGATGTGATGAAAGGCGTGATTTCTAACTATATCCCACCTGAGTCAATTCATGACCAATGGGATATTGATGGGCTTGAAAAAGCGTTACGTGAAGACCTTGCGATTGATTTGCCAATCAACCAATGGTTGGAAGATGACCGTCGTTTAGATGAAGAGTCTTTGGTTGAGCGTATTACTGATGAAGTGGTACAGCGCTACCGTAGCCGCCGTGAGCAAATGGGGGATGAAACAGCAGTTATGCTGGAGCGTCACTTCATGTTGAACTCGCTGGATCGCCACTGGAAAGATCACTTGGCGGCGATGGATTATTTACGTCAAGGCATTCACTTGCGTGGCTATGCACAGAAAAATCCTGAGCAAGAATACAAAAAAGAAGCGTATAACTTATTTGTAAATATGTTGGCGATTATTAAATCAGATGTTGTGACCGATTTATCTCGCGTACATGTACCAACGGCTGAAGAGCTGGCTGAAATGGAAGCTCAAAAGCAAGCTCAAGCTGAAGCGATGCAATTGAACTTGTCGCATGCAGACTTTGATGGTTTGTTGGCCGATGATCAAAGCCAATTCGCAGAAGTAGATGCACAGTACGAGCCTGTAGAAGAGTTTGCGGCACCTGCGAGTCGTAACGCGCCTTGCCCATGTGGTTCAGGCTTAAAATACAAACAGTGTCACGGTAAAATCTAAACTGTGAACGAGTGAAAAAGCAGAACTTCGGTTCTGCTTTTTATTGGCATGGCTGAAAAATTGACATTAAGATCAATCCAAATACGATTCTGATTACAGCTAAAGCGTTGCATAATGTGAATAGCATTTGCAGTGTTAGGCATTAAATGCTATTTAGTTGCTCATCATCTAAACCTCTAAAGTGGAAAGACAATGAAAAAAGTATTAAAACCAATCATGATTGTAGCTTTAGCGCTTCCAACTTTTGCATTTGCAGATACCACTACCGCAGCTAAAGTTCAACAAGCACGCGGTGCAACCACAGCACCTGCGGCACAAGCCAATGGTAATATTACGGTACAAAGTCCGCGTACAGGGATTCGCTATACCTTTGCCAACCCAAATCAACGTCCAGTAGTTCTGCAAACGGCTGCTATTGCTCCTGCAAATGCAGCAACGGTGAACCGTATTGTGGCTTCAAACCCAGCACTTTCTCCTGTAAGTCAAGAAAATGCTAAACAAGTGCTTTTGTCTAGCTCAGCACAGCTTGCTTCAAATTAATCAAATGCTGCTACATAAAACCAATCTTCGGATTGGTTTTTTTATGTCAAAAATGAGTGTGCATTGAAAAGTTAAAGCAAACAAAGTCTTCTGCTCGATTTTTTCTGAAAATTCTAATAAGCTGTGTTTTTTCTAACAAATGAATTGGACGTTTAAAATGCCAGTAGGTGACGTGTCAATGCCACAAATGCACGTGGTGAAAGGGGTGAGAATCGGAACGGCTGAAGCTTATGTGCGCTATCAGAACCGACGTGATCTTGTCATTTTCGAATTTGCTGAAGGAACGAATGTTGCAGGTGTTTTCACTCAAAATGCGTTCTGTGCAGCGCCCGTGCATGTGTCTAAAGCGCACTTACAAGTGGCGAATCCGCGCTACCTCATTATTAACACCGGTAATGCCAATGCTGGTACAGGCAAGATGGGCATGCTGAATGCTGAGCGTACTTGTGCAAAATTGGCTGAGCTTGCTGGTGTGAAAGCAACGGAAGTGTTACCGTTTTCAACAGGGGTGATTGGTGAACAATTGCCGTTGGAGCGTTTGTTAAATGGTTTACAGCCTGCATTAAATAGTTTGAGTGCTGATGCTTGGGATGCTGCTGCTACTGGGATTATGACCACAGACACCACACCGAAAGGAGCATCTGAGCAATTCGAATTGGATGGCGTCACGTATACCATGACGGGTATTTCTAAGGGTGCAGGCATGATTCGTCCAAATATGGCGACCATGTTGGGCTATGTTGCAACCGATGCACCGATCAGTCGTGAATTGGTTCAGCAACTGTTGAGTGAAACGGTGAATGTATCATTTAACCGGATTACCATTGATGGTGATACATCAACCAATGACTCTTGTATCTTTGCTGCAACAGGTCAAGCGGGTGGTACTGAAATTAGTTCAGCAGACGATGCGCGTTATGCTGTAGTGTTAGATGTATTGACGCGTATGATGAAGCGCCTTGCACAACTGATTGTGCGTGATGGTGAAGGTGCAACTAAGTTTATTACCGTTGCTGTTGAAGGCGGTTATGATACGCAAGAGTGCTGTGATATTGCCTATAGTATTGCCCATTCACCGTTAGTGAAAACGGCTATTTTCGCATCAGATCCAAACTGGGGACGTATCCTAGCTGCGATTGGTTATGCTGGGGTTAAAAATTTAGATGTTGAAAAAATTCAAGTTTGGTTAGATGATGTGCAAATCTGTAAGGATGGCGGAGCTGCTGCTGATTACACTGAAGCCGAAGGTGCTCGTGTGATGTCACAGGCTGAAATGACCATTCGTGTAGATCTAGGACGTGGGGCAGCGAAAGACACAGTGTATACCTGTGACTTATCTTATGACTATGTGAAGATTAATGCGGATTATCGCTCTTAATCTTAACGAGTTTAAAAAAGCCTCCTTTGGAGGCTTTTTTACCATAAGAACTTTTGAATGATTGGTCAAAAGCCGAGAAGCCATTTGGCCAATAAATTAAGTGCGGGACTTGCTTGCCGACAAGCAGAAGGGATGAATGAATGATGAACAATGCGACCAATTTAATTGCCAATGACGCAAAATCAATTGTGCAGGCGCATTTGGACCGTTTGGGTGAAACCAAAGACTCAAAGCTCAGTGAAGAAGTGAAGCAAGAAAAATTTGCTTTAATCTTGGCCGAGTTGAAAAAGCGCGATGCGGTATTGGTAGCGCACTACTATTGCGATCCTGAAGTGCAGGAATTGGCCGAGTTAAGTGGTGGCTGTGTATCCGATTCATTGGAAATGGCCCGCTTTGGTCGTGATCATCCAGCATCGACCTTGGTGGTGGCGGGCGTTAAATTTATGGGTGAAACCTCAAAAATTTTATCACCGAATAAAACCATTCTGATGCCAACTTTAGAGGCTACATGTTCTTTAGATTTGGGTTGTCCTGTTGAAGAATTTAGTCAGTTTTGTGATGCCCATCCAGACCATACAGTAGTGGTCTATGCCAACACTTCAGCAGCCGTTAAAGCCCGTGCTGATTGGGTGGTGACCTCAAGTTGTGCGGTCGAAATTATTGAGCATCTAGACAGTTTGGGTGAAAAAATTATTTGGGCGCCCGATCAGCATTTAGGCCGTTATATCCAAAAGAAAACGGGCGCAGAGATGTTGCTTTGGGATGGTGCATGTATTGTGCATGAAGAATTTCGTGCACGTGGCATTGCACAAATGAAGGAGCTTTATCCTGATGCTGCGGTGCTGGTACATCCTGAGTCACCTGAGTCGGTGGTGGATGTTGCTGATGCTGTTGGAAGTACGTCACAACTAATCAAAGCTGCGCAAACTTTACCCAATGAGCGACTGATTGTGGCAACTGATCGGGGTATTTTCTACAAAATGCAACAAGCGGTGCCCAACAAAATTTTGGTTGAAGCACCAACAGCCGGAGAGGGTGCAACCTGTCGTTCTTGTGCACATTGTCCGTGGATGGCAATGAATGAGCTGGATGGTATTTTAGAGGTATTACAGCGTGGCGATCAGGAAATATTTGTAGAGCCAGTACTTGCTGAGCGTGCGAAATTACCTTTAGATCGCATGTTGGATTTCAGTGCATCGCTAAAACGTTAAAATTTGTATAAAAAATGCCTGAAACGCTTGATTAATATACATTTGACGTGATTTTTTTATTTTTTTTAAATATAGGTGTTGACGTTATCAAGCGTCGCGCCTAGAATGCACACCGTACCGAACGAGATGTTCGATACAAAAGCTGAGATGAATCGGAGCATAGCACAGCCTGGTAGTGCACCTGGTTTGGGACCAGGGGGTCGTAGGTTCGAATCCTACTGCTCCGACCAATTCTTCAAGGCAAGGTTATCCATAATACCTCGTATTATTGGTCATGCGCCTGTAGCTCAGTTGGATAGAGCATCCGCCTTCTAAGCGGATGGTCACAGGTTCGAATCCTGTCAGGCGCGCCATTAGGTAGCTTGGTATTAAGAACCGAAACGTTATGGTGGATGTAGCTCAGTTGGTAGAGCCCTGGATTGTGATTCCAGTTGTCGCGGGTTCGAATCCCGTCATTCACCCCAACTTTAAAAAGTTGAAATCGGAGCATAGCACAGCCTGGTAGTGCACCTGGTTTGGGACCAGGGGGTCGTAGGTTCGAATCCTACTGCTCCGACCATTTATTGAAATGGTCGAGATAAAGATACCGCGTTAAGCGGTTTTTTTATGCCTGAAATTTAGTAAAGTACATAAAAAAGCCTTCGTAACGAAGGCTAAAGATAAAACATAAATGCTTAAGGAATAATAATAATATTTACACGACGATTCAGCGCTCGATTTTCCTCGCTGCTATTTTCTACCAGAGGTTGTGATGCACCGCGACCCATGCTCTGAATATTTTGAGTTTTAAACCCTGTTTCGATAAAAATCTGACTAACTGTTGATGCGCGTTTCTCCGAGAGTGTTTGGTTGTAGCTTGGGTCACCAATATTGTCTGTATGTCCAACCACTTTAATTTTATTTAAATTGTATTGCTGTAGCTGTTTAGAAAGCGCTTCGAGTGCGGGTTTTTGAGAGGCTTGAATATCTGATTGGTCAAAGCCGAACAATAATTTTTCAGGCAGTCTCAGCGTCCAGCCTTCTTCGGTCAAGGTAAAGCCTTGTTTCTTCAGCATGCGCGCTTGTTTATAGTTGAGGTGCCCTAAACTGAGACAGCCAGATAAAGCAGTGATAAGACCTGTGATAAGCATAAATTTGCAAACATGTTTTAACATGAGGGTTCATGATTAGGATTTATGCAAGGTGTGATATACCACCCTTGAGCTAAGTTTTTGGCTTTATACATGGCATTGTCTGCTTCAGCAATCAAATCTTCAGGTGTTGTTGCACATTTTGAGAAAGTAACGCCAATACTGAAACTAAAATGAATCTGATGTTGATCAAAATATAATGGTGCTTTACTGCATTCGATTAAATGCTCACAAATCAGTTCTAGGTGATCATAGTGTTTGATATTACGGAGCAGAATTGCAAACTCATCACCACCTAATCGTGCTACCACATCGTGGCTTCTGACATTCTTTTTTAAGCGTTGAGCCATTTCTTTGAGCACGGCATCACCTGCTAAGTGCCCATAAACATCATTAATGTTTTTAAAGTTATTGTTGTCAATAAAAAAGAGAGCTGTCTGGTTTTTCTCAGGGTGCTCAAATTGATTGAACAAAATATTGTAAAAATAATGACGATTCGGGAGTTCGGTTAACTGATCATGCAACGCTTGATGTGATAACTGAGAATTTTCGCTTTGTAGTTTTTCATTGGTACGCTGCACTTTATCTAATAAATTATTAAATGCACCACTGATGACGCGAAACTCATAAATGGGGGATGATGGAAGACGTGCTTGATATTGAGGATCAAGATTAAGGCTTTCAACGGTATTGACCATGGGTTGAATCGAGTGCATCAGTTTTTGATAGGTTGAATGTACCAACCACAACATAATCAACAGGATGATAAAAATCCCAGCGGAGAGACAAATCAAGAGCTGAAAGAAAAAGCTCATGAGTTGAGTGGCACTACCGTAAATGATCAATGTCCCGTACTGGTTATTTTGATGTTTGATGGTGCGTGTCACAGGGTGTTTAAAGAAGACCTTATCAAACAGATTTTCCATCCATGCAAACTCAGGTGTGGGTTTGTATGCTTCGGCCAGTGGTTTCCCTTGTAGGTTGATGACTTGAATAGCGCGAATTGGATATTGCTGAATATGATTGTTCAGTGTTTGCTGTAGTGTAATAGGATCATTGAAAATGACAGCAGGTTGAATTTGCTCACTTAAGGTTGCGCTAAAAATATTAAGGCTTTGCTTGGCGTAGGTATTCATGGTGTAGATGGAAATCACCACGAAAATTAAACTACAAATTCCAAGAGTAAGAGCAAAAATCAGCAATTGAGACTGACTAAAAATTTTTTGTAGAGAAGTATTAGAGCTTTTACGAAACATTGACTTAAGGCTCCGTAGATTTTGCTAATAATAAAACACGTGGATCTACACGTGCTTGGGACTGGGACAGGCTGGCCAAGTTTACCTTAAAGGAAGTTCGCGTTTTGTTTTGATATAAGCAAAATGCGCTACCTAATTTGCATTCAGTATTGTTAGAGCTAAAAGTCAGTGGAGCATCTTTTAGGTTATTTATAATATTTTGCTCTTCACGTGGTGTGTAGGTTGAGAAAAAAACAGCATTGCACATAATCTTATTTAATTCAGACAAACTGACCGCTTGAATTTGATACGCACTCTTGAGTTGCTGATTGACTTGAATGAACTGATTGGATAATTGGCTGTTATTTAAAATGCATAAAGAAATAGGATTGGGAGTATTCCAACGTACATAGCTCAAAATCGTCAACGTGGTTGCAGGGAGATTTAGTTGTGGCTGTGCCTGTACCTGAGAAATCATTAAACAGGACAAGAGAGTTAAATAAATTTTGTATTTAAAAGCTGTCATTATTCATTTTGCTTGGCAGCGAAAGTGAGCCTATTTTAACGAAAAATAAACAGTGATGGTTAAAATTGCTTTAATAATCGACAAAAATCACATTTTTGACCAAAAAATATGCGCTTGAAATGAAATAATCGAAAAAGGTGTTGCAAGGGATTAGAAATACTGTAGAATGCACATCCATCGGCGGTGATGTTGATTAAAACTTGTTGAGAAACAAGGATTTAGCCCAAGCGGTAGAATCTGGAGGTCTTGAATGAGTTTGAAAATAATTAACAAAACCAGTTGACTTCTTCTTGAAAGAGAGTAGTATAGCCGACCTAGCTTGCTGATGACGAATCAGCAAGAAGATCATTAAGAGATTATGAAGAACAACTTGTGTGGATTTTTACTGATTGATCGATCGAAAATATTTCATTGATTGAAGGTAAAAATTACTCGAAGTTTATTT